>CAHJWU010000085.1 GCA_903643085.1 Rhodospirillales bacterium | reverse complement strand
CGCCGCCGCGCCCTCCTCCGCGCAGGCCCGGGCCAGCTCGGCGGCCCGCTCCTTCAGCACCGCCGTCCCCAGACCAAGCAGCGACCCGAGCATGCGCCGCCACGGCCCGCGCAGCCGCCCGGCCTCGTCAAGCAGCTCGTCCGCCCCCTTGGCTAGCATGGACCGGTTCGGGTTTCTGCACGGCGCAAGCAAAGTCCGACACGTCGCGAAGCGCGCGAAGAAGAGCGGAAGAGCATCATCGGACGTATCGCTTCACACCTTGCCGGAACAAGGCAACGCTGAAGTCGTGCAGAAAGCCAGTCAAACATTCCGGGCCGACGATCAGCCGGGCAGCATCCCCAACCTCCCAATCTCCTTCGCGTGCCGCGCGCCCTTCGTGTCTAGATCCCAAGATCGCCCGGCCCAGCTCCCGCAGCACTGAACGGCAAGCAATCCACGTCACTCACCGGCGCAGGTCCAGAGTCCGCGGATGCTCCTTGCCAATCACCAGCACAGGCTCCGTCATCTCCCCCGCGCTGTGCCCGAACGCGAAGAACCGCGCCCGCCGGCGCGCCTCCGCCTCGTTCGCATTCACCGGGAACGTATCGTAATTCCGCCCGCCGGGATGCGACACGTGATGCGTCACCCCTCCCAGGCTACGCCCGCTCCACCGGTCATAGACATCGAACACCAGCGGGCTCTGCGCCCGCAGGGTGGGATGCAAGGCCGAAGGCGGCGCCCAGGCCTTGAAACGCACCCCGCCCACGTACTCGCCAACCGTCTGCGTAGCCGTCAGCGGCACCGCCCGCTTGTTGCAGGCGAGCACGAAACGCTCCTCCACCCAGCCCGTCACCAGCGCCTGCACCCGCTCCGCGCTGCTGTCCACATACCGCACCGTCCCGCCCGCAGCCGGCTCCTCACCCAGCACATGCCAAGGTTCCAGCGCGTGGCGTATCTCCAGCCCTACCCCGTCAACCGTAACATCGCCGATCTTGGGAAACCGAAACTCCATGTGCGGCGCAAACCAAGACGCATCCAACGGAAAACCAAGCTGCCCCAGCTCCTCCAGAACCCCGGCAAAATCCGCCCGCACGAAATGCGGCAGCATGAAATCGTCGTGCAGCCGCGTCCCCCACCGCACCAGCGTGCGCTCATACGGCGTCTGCCAAAACGCCGCCACCGCCGCCCGCATCAACAGCATCTGCGCCAAGGACATCCGCCCGTCCGGCGGCATCTCCAGCGCGCGGAACTCCACCAGCCCCAGCCGCCCAGTCGGTCCTTCCGGCGCATACATCTTGTCGATGGAGAACTCGGTCCGGTGCGTGTTCCCCGTGATATCCGCCAGGATGTTGCGGAACAGCCGGTCGGTCAGCCAAGGCGGGGTCTCCGTCTTCGGCGAGATCTGGGAGAACGCAATCTCCAGCTCGCCCACCGAATCCATCCGCGCCTCGTCAATACGCGGATGCTGGCTGGTCGGCCCGATGAACAACCCGCTGAACGCGTAAGACAAGCTCGGATGATTGTGCCAGAATCCTAGCAAACTCTTCAGCAGATCCGGCCGCCGCAGGAACGGCGAGTCCGCAGGCGTCGCCGCCCCCATCACCACATGGTTGCCGCCGCCGGTCCCCACATGCCGCCCGTCCAGCATGAATTTCTGCGTCGCCAGCCCTTCCTCGCGCGCCACCCGGTAGAGCTGCGTCGTGCGCTCAACCATCTCCGCCCAATGCTCGGCCGGATGGATGTTCACCTCGATCACGCCGGGGTCGGGCGTCACGCTGAACTGGTTCATCCGCGCATCGCGCGGCGGCGCATACCCCTCCAGCACCACCTGCACGCCAAGCTCCTCGGCGGTGTCCTCCACCCTGGCCGCCAGATCGAGCCAGTCCTCAACCTGATACAGCGGCGGGAAGAACACATGCAGCCGCCCGCCGCGCGCCTCCACCGCGAGCGCCGTGCGCACCAGCTCCGGCTCCTCGCGCCCAATCTCAGGCAGACGCTGCGGCACCAGCCCCGCATACCCGTCCTCGGCCCCGCTTCGCTCCACCCCACCCCAAGGCGCCGCCCGGTCTACACGCCGAAACCGCTGGTGCCCCGGCAAAACCCCCACCGGCGCAAAAGGATCAACCGGCTGCTCGTACTCCATCCGCGCCGGATCGGCCCAGGGCAGGCTGTCCAGCGGCAGCCGGAACCCCACCGGCGCATCCCCCGGCACCAGGAACATGGCGCTGCTCCGGAAGAACCACTTCCCCGACTGCCACCGCCGCTGCCCGTTCGTCCCCACCCGGCGCAACGGCAGCACCGAGCCCACCTGGCTGGCCAGCCCCTGCCCGAACACCCGCGCCAACCGGTCCCGCGTCTGCGGGTCCTTGAGGTGATTGCCCTCCGCCAGCACGTTCGCCGGCAGCCGGTTCTCCTTCCACAGGAACCAGTGCACGTCCTCGTAGGCCGCGTTGATCAGCCCGGGCGGCACCTGCAGCCGCTCGGCCAGCGCCGCGCAGAACCGCTGCGCGTCCGCCGGCGTCGCCTCCCCCGCCTCGTCATCCCCCGCCAGCAAGGCCAGGTTGCGCCAGACCGGCACGCCATCCCGCCGCCAATGCGCCCCCAGCGCCCAGCGCGGCAACTGCTCTCCCGGATAGTGCTTGCCCAGCGCCTGCGTGATCGCCGCGCCAGGCGCCCATAGCGGCAGCAGCCGCCGCAGCAGCCTGCCGGCATACACCCGCTTGGTGGGCCCTAGCGCGTCCGTCGTCCACTCCGCCGCCTCCCTGTCGTCCGCGCTGACGAAGGTGGGCTCCCCGCCCATCGTCAGCCGGACCGCCCCCGCCTCCAGCGCCCGGTCCACCTGCGCGCCCGCCGCCAGGATTGCCGCCCACTGCGCCTCGCTATACGGCCTGGTCACCCGCGGGCTCTCCGCCACCCGCGCCACCTTCATCTCGAAGCCGAACACAACCTCGGCCATCTCCACGCCGCCGCTGATCGGCGCCGCCGACAACGGATCGGGACTCGCCGCCAGCGGGATGTGCCCCTCGCCCGTCAGCAGGCCGGACGTCGCATCCAGCCCGATCCACCCCGCCCCAGGCAGGTAGACCTCCGCCCAGGCATGCAGGTCGGTGAAGTCGCTGCTCGGCCCCGCCGGCCCCACCAGCGGCGCCGCGTCTGCCACCAACTGTATCAGGTACCCGGACACGAAACGCGCCGCGAGCCCCAGATGACGCAGCACGTGCACCAGCAGCCAGGCGCTGTCCCGGCAGGACCCCCGCCCCTCCGCCAGGGTCTCCTCCGGTGACCAGGTTCCCGGCTCCATGCGGACGATGTAGGCCACCAGCCCCTGCACAAGTTGGTTCAGCCCCACCAGCTTGTCGATCGTGCGCATGGTCTCGCGCGGTACCCCCGCCAGCAACGCCCCCAGCTTCGGCCCCGGCGCCACCAACCGACGGAACGGCGCCAGCTCCTGCTCCAGCACCGGATCGTATTCGAACGGCCAGGTCTCCGCGTCCGGCTCCAGGAAGAAGTCGAACGGATTGATCGTCGCCATGTCGGCCACCAGATCGACCGTGACCGAGAACCGGCGCGTCCGTTCCGGCACCACCACGCGGGCCAGGAAATTGCCCTGCGGGTCCTGCTGCCAGTTCAGGAAATGCTCCGCCGGCTCGATACGCAGCGCGTAGCTCAGGATGGGCGTGCGCGCATGCGGCGCCGGACGCAGGCGTATCGTCTGCGGGCCCAGCGCCACCGGCCTGTCATACTCATAGGTGGTGCGGTGTGTCAGGGCGACGTGCAGGGTCATGCGCCCGCTGTTAGCAAGAACCGCGCCTTAAGGACAGCGAGGAAGCAAGGCCTTCTTTTTTGAAAAAAAGAAGCAAAAAACTTTTGACTCCGCTGTCGCGGACTTATCCGGTGAGCCGCCGACAGGGAGCAAAAGTTTTTTGCTTCTTTTTTTCAAAAAAGAAGGCCTTCCTTCCGCTTTCGCGTTCGCCCCAAAACCACCCCGGACCCCAGATGCGCCTCTTCAAATGCCCGTCCTGCAGCCAGATGCTCTACTTCGAAAACATCCACTGCATGCAATGCCACCACAAGCTCGGCTACGATCCCACAACGTCCTGCATGCGCGCGCTGGAACAGAACGGCGAACTCTGGGGCGATTCCGGCGGCCAGTGGCGCTTCTGCGCCAATGCCGGCCATGACGCCTGCAACTGGCTCATCGCCGCCGACGGCACCAACCCGTTCTGCGCCGCCTGCCGCCACAACCACATGATCCCGGACATCACCGTCCCGGAAAACCTCACCCGCTGGCGCGCGCTCGAAGCCGCCAAGCACCGCCTGATCTACACCCTCCTCCGGCTCGGCCTGCCGCTCGCCGACCGCACTGAAGACCCCGCCCACGGCCTCGCCTTTGACTTCCCGGCCGAAACCACGGCCCAGCCCCACGTGCTCACCGGTCACGATGACGGCCTGATCACCATAGCGCTCAAGGAAGGCGACGACGCCGAACGTGAACGCATGCGCGAACAGATGGGCGAAGTCTACCGCACACCCCTAGGCCATTTCCGCCACGAAGTCGGCCACCATTACTGGGACCTGCTGGTGCGCGGCACGCCCGCCCTCGAACCGTTCCGCGCCATGTTCGGCGACGAACGCGCCGATTACAACCAGGCCCTGCAAGCCCACTACAAGAACCCGCACAAACCCGGCTGGGAGAACTACTTCGTCAGCATCTACGCAACCAGCCACCCGTGGGAAGACTTCGCCGAAACCTGGGCCCACTATCTGCACATAGTGGACACGCTGGAAATGGCGGCCGCCTTCGGCGTCAGCATACACCCCAAACTCACCCGCGACCCCAGCCTGCAGACAGACATAAGCTTCGACCCCTACCGCGAGACCGAAATGTCCACCATCGTCGACGCCTGGCTCCCGCTGGCCTTTGCCGTCAACAGCCTGAACCGCTCCATGGGCCACGCCGACCTGTACCCGTTCGTGCTCTCCCCCACCATCATCAAAAAACTCGCCTTCATCCACAACTTGATCCACGGCCGCGCAGCGGACGCGGCGGCGGCTGCGTGAAGAAGCGAGCTTTGTTTCGTTTTGAAAAATCGTTTAGATTTTCGCTCCGATTGCTGGTCAAAGCATCTGCGGAGAGTTGCTGAACTCGCGGCTGTGAAACAATACGCTGCTGCCGACGACCTGAACAGACACACCGAAAGGCAATGCCAGTGCTCTACCCTGGAAACTGCCTTACAAAGGAAGAACTTAGGCCCTCCTGATCAGACTCTAGAGGCGGCGTAATGAGCAGATACTTCGAAATCCATTGCAATGATACTGAATTATCAGGCGATGCCACCCATGGTCCGGATGAGTTTACTCGAGTACGCCGCGAACTCTCGGCTCAGGTCGACAAACACGCATCATCCACGAATCACGATTTCGACCGCATCGGACTTCACTCCGAATGTAGCGGCAAGGCCCTTTCTGGCCTCTTCAATAGTGAGGCACGTTGATTTACAAAGAGGTGTTCCTTGCTTACGGGCATCCAACACCTCGCTTGAGTTGACCGACGAGTTGAAACTATGTTCGTCGGGGTTCAGGCTCAGCTCATCTAGAGACGCGTAGCGTACAGGGTTACGGCCGCGATCCCAAAAATTACTTAAACTGATTTCTGAGTAGTCGCCTATTCCAATCCACCACCTATCTTCATTGCCGTCCTCGGTGGATTTTGTGATGGCGGTAATCTTGCCTATCAAAAAGGCCGCTCCATGAGGCTCCGTAGCATCTGAAAACTCGTGGTCTGGATTGTGCCGGTTTTGCGTACAAACGAGCCATTTACAAAGCTTTGCTCGGCCCGGATTTAGCACCCAGGCGCCCGACCCTCCTTCCCTGATGACGCGAGCCGGACTTCGTGCGGTGAATACGACGATTGTGTCTTCGGTCATGCCAACCTCATCGGATGCACTTCGCACAATTTGCAATTTTTGTATCGTGTTGTCAACGAGATTGTGTGACGTCCATAAAGTATCGTTCACCCTGATTGTGTTAGCTGGCCTTTATTCCGTGCAGTCGTCGTGCTCGGCCTACCGCTTCATCAATCGAACTTAGAAAAGCCTTGCCGACGTGGTAGTTACGTTCTACATATGTTCCGCACCTCCTCCCACAGGCCACCAAACCCTGAACGCCATCCCACCCCTCCCCGCAGACGAACAGGCAGAGCGCCGCGCCCGCCATCTCTCCGTCTGCCAGGAACTCATAGACATCGGCATGAAGCTCGCCCGCGCCGCCGCCGCCCGCGCGCTGGACGCCCACGCGCAAGCCGAGCCGGACCCGACCCCCGAAACCGGCACCGGCACCGGCACCAACACCCAGCCCCGAACCCCGAAAACCCCGGACCCGGACCTCACCTACGCCCGCCATGCAAGCGGCGTCCGCCAGGCCGTGGCGCTGGAAGCCCGCATCGCCGCGGGCAGCTACGCCCGCCCCCACACCGGCCAGGCCCACGCCGGCGGAGACACCGGATACGACCCCGCCTCCCTCGACCGCTTCGCCGGCGTCTTCGACCACAGCAACATCGCCGAAGCCGTCCACCACCTCACCCAGGACCACCCGGACCGCTGGCAATTCCACGAAACCCTGAGCGAAATCATCGACGACTCCCTGGCCACCTACCCGGAGGACCCCGTCTCCACCCATTTCGCCCGCGTCTGCGAAGCCCTGGAAATCGCCCCGGACCTCGCCTGCCTCCCCCAGCCCCTCGCCGCCCTGCTCCGCCCGCCCGCCGACCTGCCGGAAGACCCGCCGGACCGCTGGCCGAAACCCGGCTGACCGCATCCGCGCCGCCGCACCCGACTACGATGCGCATCCGGACCCCCGCCACCAGCAACCGGCCGCCTGCGAGCCGGCGAAGCAACGGCCATTCCCGCCGCACCAGAAGGCTGCGAAGCTGCGATCACGCACGCGCCGCACGTCGCTGGCCTGCGCAACACCCTCGCCGGGCCGGCTGTGGACGGCTGCTGCCCACCATCGCCCAGGCGAGGCCTTCGCCCTGCCCGACCCAAACGGCGCCGGGTCGCCGGCTCGCCTTCAGCGCCTGCTGGTTGCCTCGCCCGTCCATCTCGCGCCCATCCGCCCCGCGCCCGTCCGTTTCTCTACAAGCCGGCGATACGGTAGCAAGAAGGCAAGTGACGCTTCCTCGAACCCCACTCTCCGCCGGCCGCCGGCCGCAAAGCCACCCGACAGCGGTGTCAGGAATTTCTGCTTCTTTTTTCCAGAAAAGCAGTGCTTGCTTCCTGACATTCGCCAGAAGCAGCAAACCCTGAAAAGACGCACCAAGGACCTGCAATGGACGATATCCCCAACACCACCCCCCGGCTCCACCCGGGAGCGCGGGACGAGGCGGCCCTGCGCCACCGCATCCTGGACAAGCTGACCTTCCAGATCGGCCGCGCACCGGAAGAGGCCACCCAGCGGGACTGGTTCGCCGCCACCGCGCACGCCATACGGGATTTCGTGGTGGAATGCTGGCTGGAGACAGGCCAGTCGCCCACCGCTTCAGGCAAGCGCGTCTACTATCTCTCCCTGGAGTTCCTGATCGGCCGCCTGCTGTTCGATGCGGCCGGCAACCTCGGCCTGCTGGAGCCGGCGCGCGCCGCCCTGGCCTCGCTGGGCGTGGACATGGACGTGCTGCGCGAGCAGGAGCCGGATGCGGCGCTGGGCAATGGCGGCCTGGGCCGGCTGGCCGCCTGCTTCATGGAAAGCATGGCCACCCTGCGCATCCCCGCCTACGGCTACGGCATACGCTACGAATACGGCCTGTTCCGCCAGGTGATCGACCAGGGCGTGCAGCGCGAGCTGCCGGATGACTGGCTCTCCGTAGGCAACCCCTGGGAGTTCGAGCGCCCCCTGGTCGCCTACAACGTGGGCTTCGGCGGCGCCGTGCACGCGCGTCATGACGCCCAGGGCCGGCTGCTCCTCGATGGGCAGGGCCGCCAGGTGTTCTCCTGGGCGCCGTCAGAGACGCTCTCCGCCGTGGCCTACGACACGCCGGTCATGGGCGGCGGCGGCGATCACGCCAACACGCTGCGCCTGTGGTCCGCCCGCGCAATCGAGAAGCTGCATTTGGACGAGTTCAACCGCGGCGACCATGTGGGCGCCCTGCGTGACAGGGTGCGCACGGAAGCCGTCTCGCGCGTGCTCTATCCAGGCGACGATTCCGAGGCCGGGCAGGAGCTTCGGCTGCGCCAGGAGTTCTTCTTCGCGTCCGCCTCCCTGCAGGACCTGGTGGCGCGCCACCTCAAGCAGTTCTCCGACCTGGCCACCCTGCCAGACCACGCCGCCATCCAGATGAACGACACGCACCCCGCCATCGCCGTTGCGGAGATGATGCGCCTGCTGGTGGACATCCACGGCCTGGACTGGGCGCAGGCCTGGCGCATCACGGTGGCCACGTTCAGCTACACGAACCACACGCTGCTGCCGGAGGCGCTGGAGACCTGGCCGGTGCCGCTGGTGGAGCGCCTGCTGCCGCGGCACATGCAGATCATCTACATGCTGAACGCGCAGCATCTGGAGCGCGCGCACCGCGAGCACCACGCGACGGACAGCCTGCTCGCCGCACTCTCCCTGATCGACGAATCGCACGGCCGCCGCCTGCGCATGGGCCACCTGGCCTTCGTGGGCAGCCACGCGGTCAACGGCGTCTCCGCCCTGCACACCGACCTGATGCGGCAGACCGTGTTCGCCGACCTGCACCGCCTCTACAACGACAGGATAAGCAACAAGACCAACGGCATCACCTTCCGCCGCTGGCTGCACCGCGCCAATCCCGCGCTGACGCAGGTGCTGATAGACGCGATCGGGCCGGCGTTTCTCACCAGACCGGAGCGCCTGGCCGATCTCGCAGCCCATGCAGGCGACGGCGCGCTGCAACAGGCGGTAGCCGGACAACGCCAGATCGCCAAGCAGGCGCTGGGCACGCTCGTGCGCGATACGCTGGGCCTCGTCCTCGATCCGCACGCTCTGTTCGACGTGCACATAAAGCGCATGCACGAGTACAAGCGCCAGCTGCTCAACATCCTGCAGACCGTGGCCCTGTACAACCAGATACGCGCCCAGCCGATGAGTGACCGCGTGCCGCAGGTGAAGATATTCGCCGGCAAGGCCGCCCCCGGCTACAAGACGGCCAAGCAGATCATCCGCCTGGCGCATGACGTGGGCCGCGCCATCAACACCGATCCTGCAGTGGGCGACCGCCTGCGCGTGGTGTTCCTGCCGAACTACAACGTGAGCCTGGCCGAACGTATCATCCCGGCCGCCGACCTGTCGGAACAGATCTCGACCGCCGGACTGGAAGCCTCCGGCACGGGCAACATGAAACTGGCGTTGAACGGCGCCCTGACGATAGGCACGCTGGACGGCGCCAACGTGGAGATCCGCCAGCACGTGGGCGCGGAGAACATCTTCATCTTCGGGCTGACGGCAGAGGAAGTGGCCGCACGCCGTCGCGGCGACATGTCCGGCCACGCCGCGGTCGCCGCCTCCCACCCGCTGGAACAGGCGCTGCGCGCGATCTCGTCCGGCGTTTTCTCGGCGGACGAGCCGGACCGCTACCGCGAGCTGGTCGACAGCCTGCTGCGCTACGACCGCTTCCTGGTGACCGCGGATTTCGACAGCTACAGCGCCAAGCAGGATGACGTGGCGGCCCTGTGGCGCCTGCCGGAACGCTGGTGGCGGACGGCGATCCTCAACATCGCCAACGTCGGCTGGTTCTCCTCGGATCGGACCATCGCGGAATACGCGGCCGGGATATGGAGCATAAGGCAAGACCTTCCTTTTTGAAGAACGCCCTGCTGTCCTGCTGAAACCAAGAAGGCCAACGAACCTGGACCACGCCCCCCTAGCCCGCCACGCAATGGCTTACGTGCTCGCAGGCGGGCGCGGCAGCCGGCTGATGGAGCTCACCGACATACGCGCCAAGCCCGCCGTGTATTTCGGCGGCAAGTCGCGCATCATCGATTTCGCCCTGTCGAACGCGATGAACTCCGGCATCCGCCGCATCGGGGTCGCCACGCAGTACAAGGCACACAGCCTGATACGCCACCTGCAGCGCGGCTGGAACTTCTTCCGCCCTGAACGCAACGAAAGTTTTGACATCCTGCCCGCGTCGCAGCGCGTGACGGAGACCGGCTGGTATGCCGGCACGGCGGACGCGGTGTTTCAGAACATCGACATCATCGAGAGTTACGCCCCGCGCCACATCGTGCTGCTGGCCGGCGACCACGTCTACAAGATGGATTACGAGCTGATGCTGCAACAGCACGTGGAGCAGCATGCAGACGTGACGGTCGGCTGCATCGAGGTCTCCTGCACGGAGGCCAGCGGTTTCGGCGTGATGGCGGTGGATGCCGCCGACAGGATCACCGCCTTTCTGGAAAAGCCCGCCGATCCGCCAGGCATGCCCGGCAAGCCCGGCCGCAGCCTGGCCAGCATGGGCATATACGTGTTCGAGACCAGGTTCCTGATCGACATCCTGCGACGCGATGCGAAACTGCCGGGCTCCACGCATGATTTCGGCCACGACATCATCCCCTATCTGGTGGCCCAGGGCCGCGCGGTGGCGCACCATTTCGAGAAATCCTGCGTGCGCACCACGCCGGCCAGCCAGATCTACTGGCGCGACGTGGGCACGGTGGACGCCTACTGGGAAGCCAACATCGACCTCACCGATTTCATCCCCGGTCTTGATCTCTACGACCATAACTGGCCGATCTGGACGTACGGCGAAATCGTGCCGCCGGCGAAGTTCGTGCACGACGAGGACGGCCGCCGTGGCCAGGCGATCAGCTCGCTCGTCTCCGGCGGCTGCATCGTGTCGGGCACCGAAGTGCGGCAATCGCTGCTGTTCACCGGCGTGCACGCGCACTCGTTCGCCTGCGTGGAGCAGGCGGTTGTGCTGCCCTACGCGCAGATCGGCCGCCGCGCACGGCTGAGGCGGGTGGTGATTGACCGCGGCGTGGTGATCCCGGACGGACTGACCGTCGGTGAAGACGCAGCGCATGATGCGGCACGCTTCCGCCGCTCCCCGAAAGGCATCTGCCTGATCACCCAACCCATGATCGAGGCCCTGAGCCAGGCAGATCTTTCCTGAAAAGAAGCAAGATCATCGTCTTCGCGGCTTGTCTCACGTGAAGCCCACGCCTCCGCACCCCCGCGACAGCGGAGCAAAAGTTTTTTACTTCTTTTTTTCAGAGTCTGTTTGCAAAGTTTTCTACTGAATTGAAAGCTTTCTGAGCATGAGGCGGATTGATGCCAGGTGCACAA
>CAHJWU010000084.1 GCA_903643085.1 Rhodospirillales bacterium | reverse complement strand
CATTCCGCTCACGGTGGCTCTCGTGTTCCTGCTGATCGCGGTGACTGGGTTGAGCGTGTGGGCGGCCTGGCGCATCGTCACGTTCTGCGTGGCGGGCCACCTCACGCTGGCGGATCTGGGCACCGCCTTCGTGCTCGGCCTCTACACGCTGACACGCGTGATAATCCTGATGACGCTGGCCACGCTGGTCTGGGTGCCGGCGGGCGTGCTGATCGGGCTTTCGCCCAAATGGTCCCGCGTGCTCGGCGGGGCGGCGCAATTCCTCGCGGCGTTTCCCGCGAACCTGTTCTATCCGATCTTCGTGGTGCTGATCGTGCGCTACGCGCTCAACCCGGACGTCTGGCTGACGCCGCTGATCATCCTGGGTACGCAATGGTACATCGCGTTCAACGTCATCGCCGGTGCGGCGGCGTTTCCCGGCGACCTGCAGGAGGCGGCGAAGAACTTCCGCGTCGGCGGCCTGCTGTGGTGGCGCCGCGTGATACTGCCCGGCATCTTCCCGTATTTCGTCACCGGGGCGATCACCGCCTCCGGGGGCTGCTGGAACGCCTCTCTGCTGGCCGAGGTGGCGACCTGGGGAGACGTCACGCTGCGCGCGCACGGGCTGGGCGCCTACATACAGCAGGCCACGATCAGGGGCGATACGGCGCGCGTGCTGCTTGGCATGGTGGTGATGGCGGGGTTCGTGCTGACGTTCAACCGGCTGGTGTGGCGGCCGATGTATGCGTATTCTTCGAAGCGGCTGAGGATGTAGGTTTACAAATCATAAGGTATCTATTATTGTGAATTTATTTAGATCGTCATCCGCTATTCCGGTGATAGCAGCGTTATTCGTATGCTCATTTGAGAATGCCTTTGTTAGTGCGCGCAGTAATTCTTTTCCGTCTATCGAGACCTATGTTTTCGGAGTAATAGGCGGCTCTGTTGGATCGATGTTGGTCGCCGGCATCATACCCGCCGTGATACTAATGTTTGGCCGCTTTAAACGGCAATACGCTCACATTGTGGCTTGGGTTTGGCTTTTCGCAGCGACCCTGGTCTCGTATTTCCACTATGCTGGAAATAGCAGTTCCGCAAATATTTCATTTTCTTCCAGCCATCAAGCGCAAGCTGAGTTTCGTCGACAATGCCTCGCCTCAACGCAAGACACAGCTCCATTCGCAACTTGGCCAGAGCCTTTGCAAGCCGAATATTGCTTTTGTTCAGCCTCAAAAAGTATTCTAATGTTTTCTGCCGAAGACTACGTTTCTATTAGCAAACGGGGCTATCCGAATTCCGAGCAAATACAGAGGCTAATTGTAAAACCATCAAAGGTCTGTCTGGCCGATGTAGTTGATCAGCATCCTGATATTGGATTTTATCGCCCCTGATTCGAAAGAGGTTAAGAAATGACGCCAATCGAAGTTGGAACATCGGAATTTCTGTCTTACAACCCTCGTCAGCGAAGCGACGGCAAGTGGTGGACCGCGTGGAAACTTTTGCATCATCGGCCAGGAATTTCCACGACCGGACCCGAAAATAAGTCGGGTCTCTTTGATTCTAAAATTGCTGCTAACCGGTGGCTCTGCAAAGAAGCTGCGGGTTTGGGATTTAAAGTGACTACCCTCAATAACCATACAGAAAATGAACATAGAAAATAATCTAAATGGATACGTGATGAACCTCCTCGAAGTCCGCAACTGCAAGCAGGCCTACCACAAGGACGCGTCCAGCGACTTCGTGGTGCTGGACAACGTGGACGTCACCATGCGCAGCGGCGAGATCGTGGGCCTGCTCGGGCGCTCCGGCTCAGGCAAATCCACCCTGCTGCGCATCGTCGCCGGCCTGCTCAAGCCCACCGCGGGCGACGTGATCTGGCGCGGCGCGAAGCTGCGCGGGCCGGCGGAAGGCGTGGCCATGGTGTTCCAGAGCTTCGCGTTGTTCCCCTGGCTCACCGTGCAGGAGAACGTGGAGCTTGGCCTGGAGGCGCAGGGCGTGGCGCGCGCGGAGCGCAGCAGGCGCGCCGAGGAGGCCATCGACCTGATCGGCCTGGGCGGCTACGAGGACGCCTACCCGAAGGAGATGTCCGGCGGCATGCGGCAGCGCGTGGGCCTGGCGCGCGCGCTGGTGGTGCATCCGGACCTGCTGCTGATGGACGAGCCGTTCTCGGCGCTGGACGTGCTGACGGCGGAGACCTTGCGCACGGACCTGATCGACCTGTGGATGGACGGCAAGCTGCCCGTGCGCTCGATACTGATGGTGACGCACAACATCGAGGAGGCGGTGCTGATGTGCGACCGCATCCTGGTGTTCTCGTCCAATCCCGGCCGCGTGGCGCAGGAACTCTCGGTGCCGTTCCCGCACCCGCGCAACCGGCACGACGCCGCATTCCGCAAGTTCGTCGACGACATCTACGCCCTGATGACACGGCGCGCCACCAGCGTACCGGCGCCGGCGTCAGGCGAGGCGGCGAACGCGCCCGCCGCCGAGATCGTGCACGCGCTGCATCCGGTCAACATCAACCTGATGGCCGGGCTGATCGAAACGTTGCAGGACGAGCCGTATCGCGGCCGCGCGGACCTGCCGCCTCTGGCCGCGGCGTTGCAACTGGAGCTGGACGAGTTGCTGCCGCTGGGCGAAACCCTGGCGCTGCTGCATTTCGCTGTGCTCGAGGAAGGCGACATCAAGCTGACCGACGAGGGCCGCGAGTTCGCCAACGCGGACACCGACGAGCGCAAGGCGCTGTTTGCAACCACGTTGCGCGCGCATGTGAAGCTGGCGAGCACCATACGCGTCGTGCTGGACGAGCGCTGGAACCATCGCGCGAGCGCGGTGCGTTTCCGCGACGAGCTGGAGGATCACATGTCGCCCGATTACGCGGAAGACACGCTGCGGGCGGTGATCGGGTGGGGACGTTTTGCCGAGCTGTTCAATTACGACGAGGAGGCGGACCAGTTCTTTCTGGACGCGGATGAATGATGCCTGACCGCGTCGGGAATGACGCGTCGTAAGCAAGCAGTCCTTTTTTAGAAAAAAGGACCAAAAGACTCTTGCTCCCTGTCGGCGGTTGCTGAAACGTTCGCGTAGCTTCTACAAAGACGGTCTTCCTTACACTCCCAGCGACACCACGAATCTTGTTCCCGGATGCGCCCGGTCCAGCGCCACGGTCGCATGCAGCGTCTTCGCCATGGAGCCCACGATCAGGGACCCCAGCCCGCTGCCCTTCGGCGCCGCGCCGGCGTCCGGATAGCCGATGCCGTCATCCTCCACGCTGAGCTGCAACGCCTCACCGGCGAGGCAGAGCCGCACCCGCACCTGGCCCGGCCTGTCCTTGGGGTAGGCGTATTTCAGCGCGTTGGTGACCAGCTCGTTGACGATGAGCCCGAGCGGGACGGCCTTGTCGGTCTCCACGCGCAAAGGCTCGGCCTGCAGCTTGATGCGGCGGGCGGTGGCGCTGGCGTCCGCCACCAGCGCGTCGGCCGTCTGGGTGGCGCGCTCCAGCTCGTCCACGAGGCCCGCGAGGTAGTCGTCCATCTCGACGAACTCGACGTTGTCTCCGGTGTAGAGGCGCCGGTGCACCATGGTCACCGCCTCCACGCGCTCTGCCGCCTGGCGCAGCATCAGCCGGGCGGCAGGATCGGCCACGCGCCGCGCCTGCATGTCGATGAGCGAAGTTATGAGTTGCAGCGAGTTGGCCACGCGGTGGTTGACCTCGCGTAGCAGTATGGCCTGCTGGGCGGCCTGCACGGCCAGGCGGTCCCGGCTCTCGCGCACCTCCCGCGCGGCGGCATCGCGCTCCTGCTGCCACTTGGCGCGGGTGATCTCCTGGAAGATGCTGGCGCCGAGCAGCTCGATGAACGTGCCGTGCACGTCCTTGATCACGTAGTCCGCGGCCCCGTTCTTCAGGGCGGTGACGGCGATGCGGGGCTCCTCGGCGCCGGTGACGAAGATGATGGGCGGGCGGGGTTCGAGCAGGCAGAGCGCTTCGAGGACCTCCAGCCCGTCCTGGCCGGGCATGTAGTGGTCGAGCGCGATCGCGTCGAACGCCTCGCCCGCGGCCAGCGCCAGACCCTCCGCGCCGTTGGCGGCAAGCGTTACGCGAAAACCGCTGCGCTGCAGGTGGCGCTGCACGAGGCGGCCGATACCCGGGTCGTCGTCTATGTAGAGGACATGCGGCTGGGCCGGCGCGTCCGCCATCAAGCCCTTGCCCGCAGAGTGGCAGCATCAGGACCGGCCATGTCAGTCCTGCTCGGGCACTTGCATGACGGTGAGGAAGAGCCCGAGCTGGCGTATGGCGCTGGCGAAGCCCTCGTACTCCACCGGCTTGGTGATGTAGACGTTGCAGCCGAGGTCGTAGCAGCGCTGTATCTCGGTGCGGTCGTCCGTGGTGGTCAGCACGACCACGGGCGTGCGCCTGAGCAGGGGGTCCGCCTTGATCCTGGCCAGGATGTCCGTGCCGCTCATGTCCGGCAGGTTGAGGTCCAGCAGCACCAGCAGCGGGTCCGACTTGGAGTGCTCGCCGCGGCCGAACAGGTGCTCGAGCGCGGTGGTGCCGTCCAGCTTGTGGGTGATCTGGTTGGCCACGCCGGCGCGACGTACGTTCTTCTCGATCAGCCTGGCATGGCCCGGGTCGTCCTCGATCAGGAGTATTGTCACCGGCACTGCATTCACTGTGTTACCTCGCCACTATGTGCCAGCACGGTTGGCAATTTCACAATGAAAGTCGATCCCGCGCCTGGCGTGCTCTCGCAGACGACCGTGCCGCCGAGGCGGCGGAGCAGCGCCTTGACGTGGGCGAGACCTATGCCTTCGCCCACCGTGTCCTGCGGGCCGGCACGCCGGAACAGCTCGAAGATGCGGTCCAGGTCACGCGAGGCGATGCCGCGGCCGTTGTCGGCGACGCTGTAGCGGACCCAGTCGCCTTCGAGGGCGCCGGCGATCCTCACCTGGCCGGGCCGGGCGGGCTGGAGGTATTTCAGCGCGTTCTCTATCAGGTTGGAGAACACCTGCTCCACGGCCAGCCGGTCCGAGATGAGGGCGGGTGTGTCCCCTATGGCGATGGCGGCGCCGGCCTTTTCGGCGATCTGGTGCACGCTGTCGGCGATGTTGCCAAGCAGGACGGCCATGTCCACCCGCTCGGGCAGCAGCACGCGGCGCCCCTCGCGCGAGAGGCGGAGGATGGCGGTGATCAGCCGGTCCATCTTGGCGGTGCTGGTCTGGATGAAGCGTATCGCCTCCGGCAGGTCCTCCTGGCTGGCCTCGCGCACCTCGAGTGGCACGGTGATGCCGGCGGGCTCCAGATTGTTCGTGACGAAGCGGTTCAGCCGGTCCGTGGCGTTCGCGAGTTCGGCGGTGAAGCCGATGATGTTCAGCAGCGGGGCGCGCAGGTCATGGCTCACGATGTAGGCGAAGCGCTGCACCTCCTCGTTTGCCAGAGTGAGGTCCGCGGTGCGTTCGGCGACGGCCGCCTCCAACCTGTCCCGCCCGGCCTGCAGGGCGGCGTTGGCGCCGATCAGCTCCGCCCGGCCGAGGCTGAGGGCGCCGACGGTGCGCGAAAAGCCGCGTCCGACGAAGACGGCGAGCAGGATCAGCACCGCGGATGCGCCTGCGTCCACGCCGAACTGCAGGCGGGCGCCTGCCTCGCTGCGCACTATGTCGCCCAGTATGGCGCTGCTTTCGGCCGCGCCGAGCCGGTCGGAGATGGCGCGGGCGATCTCCATGTCGTGCCGGCCGCGGTCCGCCTGGACTATGGCCATGGCCTCCGCATGGCGCCCGCCCTCCTCCAGGCGGACCGTCTCGGCGAGCTCGGCCATCTTGTCGTTGATGACGTTTCGCCAGCCGATCATGTCCGGTTGCCCGCCGATACGGCGGTCAAGGGTCTCCATCAGGACCGGGACGCGGCTGACCGCCTTGGTGTAGGGGGCGAGGTATTCGCGGCGGCCGGTGAGCAGGTAGCCGCGCTGGCCGGTCTCGGCGGAGAGCAGCGAGTCCATCATCTGGATGGTGGCGGTGCGCAACGTCCGCGCGGCAATGGCGTCCGCCGCGTCCCGGCTCGTACGCTGGGCGATCAGCAGGCTGGCGGCCAGGATGCCCAGCATCAGGAGCCCGCCCGCCGCGATCGCCAGCCGCTCCCCACGGCCGTAGAGAACCCGGTCTATTTCGGCTGTGGCGGAACTCGTCATGCGGCGCCCATGTGCGGCAGGAGTAGGCGGCATGGCAAGTTTCGGCGTAGAGAAGCCGCCCACCGGCGCGGCGCGGCGCGGCTCCGCGGGCGGCCCAGTGAGGATTTCGGCCCCGATGCTTCCTGCTCCCGACCCGATGCGTCCTGCTCCCGACCCGATGCTTCCTGCTCCCAAAACGTCCGTACGCGTTGGGCATGCCACCCCGGTGGTTTTTGCCAACGACGCGCCGTTCGCGCTCATCGCCGGGCCGTGCCAGGTGGAGAGCGCCGCTCACGCGATGGAATGCGCGACGGCCCTCAAGGAGATCACCGGCCGGCTGGGCCTCGGCTTCGTCTTCAAAAGCAGCTACGACAAGGCCAACCGGACCAGTGCCGGCGGCGCCCGCGGCGTGGGCATGGCGGCCGCCCTGCGCATTTTTGCCGACATACGCGCCAGGCTGGACGTGCCCGTGCTGACGGACGTGCACGAACGCGAGCATTGCGCGCCGGTGGCCGAGGTGGCGGACGTGCTGCAGATCCCGGCCTTTTTGTGCCGGCAGACGGACCTGATCGTGGCCGCCGCCCGCACCGGCCGCGTGGTGAACGTCAAGAAGGGCCAGTTCCTGGCGCCGTGGGACATGCGTCACGTGATCGACAAGGTGACCGGCGCTGGCAACAGCCAGGTGCTGGTCACCGAGCGCGGCGCCTCCTTCGGCTACAACACGCTCGTCTCGGATTTCCGCGCCTTGCCGATCCTGGCGGCGATGGGCGCGCCGGTGGTGTTCGACGCCACGCACTCCGTGCAGCAGCCGGGGGGCCAGGGCGCCGCCTCCGGCGGGCAGCGGGAGTTCGTGGCCGTGCTGGCGCGCGCGGCGGTGGCCGTGGGCGTGGCCGGCCTGTTCATCGAGGCGCACCCCGATCCGGACCGCGCGCCCTCGGATGGGGCGAACATGGTGGCGCTGCGGGACATGGAGCCGTTGTTGCGGCGGCTGATGGCTTTCGATGCCGTGGCGAAGCAGGGCAGGCAGGGCCTTTCTTGAAAAGCGGAAAACTGATCGACGTCGGCGGAGGCTGCCCAGGCCGCCGGCAGGGGCCAGACGTTTTCCGGTCCTTTTCGAGCGAGGACTGCCTGCCTTGCCTCTGATCCTGATACCCGCCCGGCTCTCGGCGACCCGCCTGCCGAACAAGCCGCTGCTCGACATCTGCGGCGAGCCGATGATCGTCCACGTCTGGCGCCGCGCCGTCGAGGCGAAGCTGGGGCCCGTCATCGTCGCCACGGACCATGCCGACATTGCCGCCGCGGTCCGGCGCGCCGGCGGCGAGGCGGTGATGACGCGGGCGGACCATCCCTCGGGCACGGACCGTATCGCCGAGGCACTGGCGGCGTTCGACCCGGCCGGCACGCACGAGACGATCGTGAATTTCCAGGGCGACCTGCCGACCGTGTCGGCGCATGTGGTGCGCGAGACGGCACGCCTGCTCGACGACGCGGCGGTGGACATTGGCACGCCCGTCGCGGTGGCCGACGCGCGGGAGGCGGCGGCGAGCAGCGTGGTCAAGATGGTCGGCTCGCCAAGCGGCGCCGGCCGGTTCCGCGCCCTCTACTTCACCCGCGCGGCGGCGCCCTGGGGCTGCGGGCCGTTGTATCACCACATCGGTCTGTACGTGTGGCGGCGCGCGGCTTTGGAACGTTTCGTGGCACTTCCGCCCTCGGCCCTGGAGGTGCGCGAGAAGCTGGAGCAGTTGCGCGCGCTCGAGGCGGGGATGCGGGTGGAGGCGGTCGTCGTGGAGGACGTGCCTCTGGGAGTCGATACGCCGGCTGACCTGGAGCGGGCGCGAGAGCTGATGGGAAGGAAGGCCTCGGCTTCTTGAACATACCCGTGCCCGTCAGGACCAAGCATCCGACCTGAACCCGCCCGGAGAAGCAACCAGAAAGCAAATTGTCTTTCGAGAAGCACAAGCATCACCTGCGCCGTAGCGGAACGCTGCCGTGCACGTTTCCGCCAAGCGCGCCCAACGGAGACAAAAGTTTTTTGGTTCTTTTTTTCAAAAAAGAACCGCTTGCTTTCTTACGGAGACAGAATTGAGCGTTGAGAGCGTAGCAAGAACGATCGCGCTGGAGCAGCAAGGCCTGGCAGCGCTGGCGGCGGCGTTGCCAGACGGTCTGGCGCACGCATTCGCCCAAGCCGCGGCCGTAATCGGCAACGCGACAGGCACGGTCATCGTCAGCGGCATGGGCAAGTCCGGCCATGTCGGGCGCAAGATTGCGGCCACCCTGGCCTCCACCGGCACGCCGAGCCATTTCGTCCACCCGGCGGAGGCGAGCCATGGCGACCTGGGCGTGATCAGGCGGAGCGACGTGGTGCTGGCGCTCTCGTGGTCCGGCGAGACCGCGGAACTGGCCGACATCGTCGCCTACACCAGGCGGTTTTCCGTGCCGCTGGTGGCGATCACGTCACGCGCGGAAAGCGCCCTGGGACTGGCCGCGGATGTTTGCCTGGCCTTGCCGGTGGCCCAGGAGGCCTGCCCGAACGGTCTGGCGCCCACCACGTCCACGACGATGCAAATGGTGGCGGGCGACGCGCTGGCCGTCCTGCTGCTGGAGCAACGCGGGTTTTCCGCCGGCGATTTCGGGCGTTTCCATCCAGGCGGCAAACTGGGCGCGCAACTGCTGCAGGTGAGCGCGCTGATGCACACGGGCGACGCGCTGCCCGCGATATCCGAAGACGCCACGCTGGCGGAGGGGATCGTGGAGATGACGTCCAAGCGGTTCGGCATCGCCGGCGTGGTGGATGCGGCCGGCAACCTGGTGGGCGCGTTGACGGACGGTGACCTGCGGCGGTCGTTCCGCGCCGGCTTCGTGGACCGGCCGGTGCGCGACGCGATGGGGCGCCGGCCCTACACCCTGCCGCCGGAGGCTTTGGCGGGCGCGGCACTGGCGTTGATGAACGAGGCACGCATCACGTGCGTGTTCGTGGTACAGGGCGCGCGCCCGGTGGGGCTGGTGCACATACATGACCTGCTGCGGGCGGGTATCGTGTGAGGAGGCAAGGGGACGGCCGTCCCTACGGTATCTTCCGCGTGTCCACCCCGGTCACCCGCCGCGCCGCCTTCTCCGCGATCCCGGACACGCCCTCCCGCCGCTCCAGCTCCGCCCAGACTTCGGACGGGTGCACGTCCGACGACACCCAGAGCACCAGCAGGTGGTAGAGGACATCCGCCGACTCGGCCACCAGGGCCCCGCTGTTGCCCGCCACCGCCTCGATCAGGCACTCCACCGCTTCCTCGCCGAATTTCTGCGCCACCTTGGCGGTGCCGCGAGACAGCAGGCGGGCGGAGTGGCTGATGCCAGGGTCCGCGTCACGGCGCGCCTGCACCACCTCCCAGAGGCGGTCCAGCACGAGGGGTGAGCCGTTCGATACGGAGGGAGGTTTGCGGTCCGCGAGCTTGCGGGGCTTCTCTGCCTTCTTCGCCACGTGCGGTCGGTCTCCTTCAGGTCGAACAAAGAAAGGCCTGTTTTGCAAGACGCAAAAGACTTTTGTCCTGATGCTGCCTGCACGCCCCGGCGATTCCCGCGGCACGCGGGCGGCTGATACGGCGACGGGCGATGAGAGTTTTTCGGTCCTTGCGAAAAGGATCGCACGCCTGCCGTCATGCCCGCACCGGCAGGCCAGCCTCCGCCAGAGCGCGCTTCACCTCAGGCACGCTCAGCACGCCGAAATGAAAGATGCTTGCCGCCAGCAATCCCGTGGCGCCGGCGCGCGCGCCCTCCACCAGGTGCGCGGCGCTGCCCACTCCGCCGCTGGCCACCACGGGCAGGCGCGTGGCGGAGCACACGGCGCGCAGCAGATCGGTGTCGAAGCCGGCGCGGGTGCCGTCGCGGTCCATGCTGGTGAGCAGGATCTCGCCGGCGCCCAGGGATTCGAGCTGTTGGCACCAGGCGACCGCGTCCAGCCCGGCAGGCGTGCGGCCGCCATGGGAGAACACCTCCCAGTGGCCGGGGCCTGTGGCGCGGGCATCCACCGCGGCCACCACGCACTGGCTGCCGAAGCGCCCGGCCGCCTCGGCGATGAGCTGGGGGCGGGTGATGGCGGCCGAGTTGATGGCGCATTTGTCGGCGCCGGCCAGCAGCAGGCGGCGCATGTCCTCCGTGCTGCGTATGCCGCCGCCCACGGTGAAGGGCAGGAAGATGCGCTCCGCGGTGCGGGCGACCACGTCCAGGATGGTGTCGCGCTGCTCGTGGCTAGCGGTGATGTCGAGGAAGGTGAGCTCGTCGGCGCCGGCGGCGTCGTAGAGGGCGGCCTGTTCCACCGGATCACCGGCATCCTTCATGTCGATGAAGTTCACGCCTTTGACGACCCGGCCGTTCTTGACGTCCAGGCAAGGGATTATGCGGAGCTTCAGCACGGCCGCACTGTGCCCCGTGCCGGGCGGGGTGGAAAGACAGGCCAGCACTTGTCCGCCGCTGGGCGGTCCCGTATCCTACCCATCCAGTGGGATAGGTGGGCAGGAGCCGACATGCAGGACATAACCGCGCGCTCCGCCGAACCGCTTGTCCGTCCCGCGTCGTTCTGGCGCAGCGACGATAGCTGGGCAGTGCTCGCGGGGCTGGGCCTCGTCCTCGCCGGCATCGCGCTCACCCTGGCCGGCCCCGGCTTCGCCTGGATCGCCGTCACCCCGCCCAAATGGACCCACGCGTCCGAACTCGGCGCGCATTTCGCCCAGGCCTGGCCGCGCTACGCCGCCCAATTCCTGCTGTGGTCCGCCATCATAGGCACCGCGCTGCAAGCCCTCGGCTACCGCGCCGCCCGCACCCTGCCCGCCTTCGCGCTGATCTACGCCGTCTCCATACTCATCTTCTGCGCCGGCCAGTGGGCCAGCGCGGTCAGATACAACCTCGAGCCGCCGCTCCTGGCGCTGGCCGCCGGCCTCATCCTCGCCAATCTCCGCGTCCTGCCCGCGGCGCTGGATGACGGGTTCCGCGTGGAGTTCTACATCAAGCTCGGCGTGGTGCTGCTCGGGGCCACGCTGCCGCTCAGCCTGATCGCCTGGGCCGGTCCCGTCGCCCTACTACAGGCCTTCATCGTCTCCGTCATCACCTTCACCGTCATCTACGCCGCCGCGCGGGCGCTCGGCATAGACCAGCGCTTCGCCGCCGTGCTGGGCGCCGGCGGCGC
>CAHJWU010000083.1 GCA_903643085.1 Rhodospirillales bacterium | reverse complement strand
TGAACGCCGAGCCGATATAGGCGACGTCCGCGCCCGCGGCCTGCGCCGCCAGGATCGCCCCGCCGCTGGAGATGGCGCCGGACAGCGCCAGCGGCCCGTCGAACCAGGCGCGTATCTCGGAAATCAGCGCAAACGGCGACGTGGTGCCGGCGTGCCCGCCGGCGCCGGCGGCCACCGCCACCAGGCCGTCGGCGCCCTTCTCGATCGCCTTGTGCGCGAAGGCCACGCTGATGATGTCATGCAGCACGATGCCGCCGTAGGAGTGCACCGCCTCGAACACGTCCGTCCGCGCGCCCAGCGACGTGATGACGATCGGCACCTTGTACTTCACGCACATCTCCAGATCGTGCTCCAGCCGGTCGTTGGACCGATGGACGATCTGGTTGACCGCGAACGGTGCGGCCGGCGCGTCGGGATGCGCCGCGTCGTGGGCCGCGAGTTCCTCGGTGATGCGCGCGAGCCATTCGTCCAGCGCCTCCTTCGGCCGCGCGTTAAGCGCCGGGAAGGAGCCCACCACGCCCGCCTTGCACTGGGCCAGGACCAGGTCCGGATTGGAGATGATGAACAGCGGCGCCGCGATGACGGGCAGGCGCAACTTCTCGGCGAGGAACGGGGGCAGGCTCATGCGGCGGCAACCTTTGCGCGGGATTGAAAAAACGCCTGCACCGTCTGGCGCAGTTCGGCGGATCGCAGCTGCGCGGCGAACGCGGCGTTCTCCTCGGCCAGGCGCCCTGGCAGGTCGCGCGTGGCCGACGTCATCAGCGCCTTGGTGGCCAGCAACGCGCCCGCAGGCTTTGCCGCCAACCGCATTGCGATCGCCTGTGCCTCGGCCAGCGCCGTGCCGGCCGCCACCACGCGGTTGACCAGGCCAAGCGCCTCGGCGCGCGCGGCGTCCACCGCCTCGCCCAGCAGCAGCAGCTCGGCCGCACGCCGCTGGCCCATCAGGTTGGGCACCAGAAGCGAGCTGCCGGCCTCGGGCACCAGCGCCAGGTCCACGAACGGCATCTGCAGCACGGCGTCCGGCTCGGCCAGCACGAAATCGCAATGTAGCAGCATCGTCGTGCCGATACCCACCGCCCGGCCCTGCACCGCGGCGATGAGAACCTTGCGCGCGCCTGCCAGCGCGCGGATGAACCGCTGCACCGGCGCGTCCTCGCCGCCCGGCGGGTTGGCCACGAAATCGGCCAGGTCGTTGCCGGCGCAGAACGCCACGCCTTCGCCGGAGAGGACGACCGCGCGCGTGCCCGGATCGGCTTCGGCGCGCGCCATCGCTTCGGCCATGGCGGCGTACATCGCCACCGTCAGCGCGTTGCGCTTGGCCGGCCGCGCCATCCTGATGTGCATCGCGGCGCCGTCCTGGCGCACGCATATGTCCTGTGTCTCCACGGGGCGCTCCTGTGTTTTGGGGAGTCTTAGCCGGGAAGCTTGGGGCTGCCCAGCGGAGGCAAGGCGCACTATGTGTCGGGCCATGACGAAAGAAAGAAAGCAGTCCTTTTTTGAAAAAAAGGACCAAAAAACTTTTGCTCCCTGTCGGCGGCTGTTTCAGCACCCGCCGACAGGGAGCAAAAGTTTTTTGTTTCTTTTTTTCAAAAAAGAAAGCGCTTCCTTCCTCCCTTCCCTGTCAGGCCACCAATGAACGACACCCTGAACAACGGCGGCCTGGTCATCCTGGCGGACGAAACCGCCGACCGCGGCTGCTTCGTAGGTGTCGCGGCCCTGGCCACCGCCGAGACGGTGAACACCGCCGTCACCTGGGGCCGCGGCCTGACCTGCTTCAGCGTGACCGCCGAGCGCGCCATGGCGCTTGGCCTGGTTCTGGCAGGCGAGTACCGCGAGGGCTATCGCGGCCCCATATTGCTGCGCTCGGTAGAGGCGGCCGAGTGCGACGGCACCGGCATCTCGGCCGCCGACCGCGCGCTGACGCTGCGCGCCGCCGGCGCGCCGGACGCGGGGATTGCCAGCCTGAAATCGCCAGGTCACGTGATGCCGGCAATGGTGGGCTTCCGCGGCCGCGAGCACCGCGCCAGCGCGGATTTGGCGCTCGACCTGGTGCGCCAGGCGACGCGCTATGACGTAGCGGCATGGACGGACATACTCGACGATGACGGCGAGGTGGCCTCGGCCGCCTATTGCCGCGCGCTGGCCGGGCAGCTCGGCCTGCCTTGCCTGTGTGCCGCAGACATCGCCTCCGAGCCGGTGGCACAGGCGTGATGGCGAAGATCGACGACGCGGCGCGGAGTCTCATCTTCCTGGCAGCACGCGGTGCGCCGGACATCGACGCGCTCTCGCCTGGCGAGATACGCGCGTTCAACGCCGTCCTGCCGGCGGGCCGGGCTCTGCGGCAGGCGTGAGCAAGACCTACTCTGAAGAACAAAAGCGAACAAGTTCCACTTCGCCTGCACAGGGCTCGTCCTGACTCCACAGGCGCCTCGGTCGCAGGGCCTGCGAGGACCATGGCGCGGGCGCCTGATTCAGACGGTCTTCGCTTTCAGAAAGCCTGGCCTGCCTCTACCCCGTCCGCAACAACCGGGCTCCCTCCTCGCGCAACCACCGTGTGGCCGCCACCCGGTGCGGCGAAAGCGCGTCGCACAGCGCCCAGAACGCGGGCGCGTGGTTCATGTGCCGCAGATGCGCCACCTCGTGCCCCACCACGTAATCCTGCACGTAGGGCGGCGCCATCAGCAGCCGCCAGCAGAACATCAGCGCGCCGTCCGCCGAGCAGCTGCCCCAGCGCGTACGCGTGTCCTTCACAGTCACCCGCCGCACGACCAGCCTCTCGCCCGCCGCCTTGGCCAGCGCCTGCGCGGAAAACCGCCGCCTGGCCTCGTCGCGCAGACAATCCGCCACCCGCCTGGCCAGAAACTCCGCATCGCCGGACACGTGCAGCGTGCCATCGGCCAGCCAGGCGCCGCCGCGCCCCCCGGGCACGTGACGGATCGGCACGGCCGCCCCGTCTATAGTGACGCTGCCCCCGTCGGCGAACGGTGCCACGTCCGGCAGGGCGGCCAGATGCGTGCTGACCCAGTCCGCGTTCTGCCGCAGCAGTGCCACGCCTGCGGATTTCGCCGCGCGCATCGGCAGCGTCACCACCACCTGACCGTGCCTGGCGTCGATGCGCAGCGTGATGCGCCTGGCGCGCGCGCTGCGGCGCCACTGGACGGTGGCCGGTCCACTGGGAAAGGCCATCGACTCGGCGGCGGGCGTCTTCACGCGCGCAGCATGCGAAGCGCGGCCCTGGGGCGCAAGAGCCGGGAAGCAAGCAAGGCCAGGGCTCTGCGCCTGACAAGCCGCTCGGAGATGCCGCTTTCGGATAGACTCTCCTGGTCTGCGGGCTGGCTTGCTGAGTGTGCAAGCCGGCCCGCAGCGCGGTGCGCCCAGAGTGGGATGGCCGCACAGGCGCCCAGGCGCGCCTGGCTGTGGCGCGCAGTGCGCCCGCCGCGCATGCCTGCCGACGGGCAACTCCTGTCCACGGCGAAACCGGAGATGTCTCCCCCGCAGGTGTTGTGTGCGCGAAAACCATCGGGCGAATCGTGCTACCCGGTCCGCCAGCCTAGTCACCAGGTTCGATCGATGGCGTACTCGCGCGCCACGGGCGCCTGCGCGTGCGCTTGGGCTAGTTACGATATATCATGGCAGGCGTGCAGGACTGGCCGTTCCTGCCCGACGATCCGGACCGCAGCCGCTCGACAGGCTGGTAGGCGAAAACCGCTGCGCGTAGCCCTAGAAGTTCACAGTCACGTTGCCGCCAAAGGTGCGCGGCGCCAGGATACCGTAGACGTGGTTCCCGCCCGTCTCGCCGTAGACGTTCACCGGCGTGTTCTCCATGTTCTTGATGTAACCCCTGATCACGTATTTGTTGTGGTCAAAGCTGTAACTGAGGCTCGCGTCGGTCATGGTGTAGGACCGCTGCGTATCGAATTCCGGGATGATCGGGGTGCCGAACTCCAGCGGGTAAGACGAGGAAATCTTCGTGTTTATGCTGGCGGTCAGCGTCTTGTCGTCGTCGATGTTCCAGACGTGTTCGTACCCAAGCAGCGCCGTGACCAACGGCAGGTTGACCAGCCGCTGCCCCGCGGGGATGTCCGTCGTGGTCGGAACGCCGGCGGGTGTTTCGGGGAACACCGCCCCGTCGTAGAAGCCGCGCGCCACGGTTACCGACGCCGAGAAATGATCGGCCGGTGTCACGGCGAGTTGGCTGCTCAGCTCGAAGCCGTAGGTCTTGAGGCCGCCCGCGTTTTCGACGACGAGGGTACTGCCTCCAGCTTCAGTGTTGTACGTGCCGGGTTCGGTGATCTGCAGATCGTGAAACTTGTAGTAATACACGTCGCCGTTGAGTTGCAGCCGGTTGTTGAAGAAGCGGTTCTTCAAGCCGATTTCGTAGGCTGTGATCGTCTCCGGCTGGAAGAACACCGGCGCCCGATCCGCCGAAGTCGGCAAGCTTGGGCTGCCTCCATCGGGGCCGCCGGCCAGGTAGCCGGACGATACGCTGCCGTAGAGCAGATTGCGCGGGCTCAGATCGTATTCCAGGCCGCCTTTATAGGTGAAGTGATCCTCGGTCTGCTGGAGCTTGTCGAGGCCGGGCTGTTCCACTCCCTTGAAGTCGTTCGTGTAACGGACGCCGCCGGTGACGCGCAGCCGATCGGTGACCCCGTAGGTCGCCTGAACGAACCCGGCTTCCGAATCCTGTGGAAGGCCGCTGTAGATGACAGTGGATGGCGCTCCGATGAATTGTCTCAGGATGGGATTGTCATAGGCCAGTCGCGTGGTTTGCAGGAAATCGCCGGTGCTGTCGAAAAAGAAGGCGCCGACCTGCCAGGCGAAGCCTCCAGCATGCGTGGCTTGGTCGTGGCCCGCGATACGGATTTCCTCAGAGTAGTCGTAATTGTTGGCGCGCGTGCTGTTGAGGTTGATGGTGGCGTTGGGCAGGTTGTCCCATTGCTGGTGGGTGTCCACGAAGCCGGTGATCGAGGTGACCGTGAACCAGTCGAAACTGTAGTCGATCTGACCCTGGTAGGCTTGCACGTAGCTGTCGGTGCTGGCGTTGGTCGCGATCTTGCCACCTCCGAAATCCGTGCACCCGACCGGACGCGTCACTCCCGGGATGTAGAAAGACGTTCCCGGCACGTCGAGAGACCAGGGCCGGGAGCCGGTGCAGGGATAGGATTCCTGCACCGTGCCATGGCCGCCCTGATGGACGAAATCGCCCTCGACGTAGACGGTGAGCCTGTCGTTCGGCACCCAACGCGCCGACAGCCTGGCGGCATCGGTGTTCTCGTCGTCGTAATAATTTCCGAGATAGCCGTCGCGGCGGTCCCGCTGATAAGCCGCGCGGACGGCCAGGGTGTCGCTCAGCGGCACGTTGAGTATGCCGGTGAAGTTGTTCTCTCCGTAATCGCCGCCTTCGGCCGTGATCGACCCTCCGAACTGGTTCGTCGGCTTGTTGGTGATGATGTTGAGCGCGCCACCGACGGCGTTGCGGCCGTAGAGAGTGCCTTGCGGCCCGTTCAGGTCTTCCACCCGGGCCACGTCGAGGAAAGCGAAGCCCGTGGGCAACGGCCGGTCGAAGAACAGGCCGTTGACGCTCACTGCGACGGCGGGGTCGGCGCGGGGATCGATGAAGTTCGATTCGACTCCGCGTATGTCGATCTGTACCGAGTTGACGAAAGGCAGCAACTGAACGCTCGGCAGAACCGCATTGAGGTCCTGCAACTGCACGATGTTCTGCCGCGCCAGAGTCGCGGCGCCGACCACCTCGATCGATGCGGCGGTCTTCTGCGCCGTATTGGTGCGCTTCTGCGCGGTCACGACGATCTCTTCGAGCCCTGCGCTCTTGGCTGGTTGCGGGGCGGCCGGCCGGCGGGCCGGCTGAGTCGCCTTCGGCTGGGCGTCCTGGGCCGAGGCGGCGTCCGCGCAAGCGGCTATGCTAGCCAAAGCAGTAAACGCCAGCAGTATGGGCCGTCGCATTCCTTGTTTCCCCCGCGTATTTGTTTGAAGCCCCTGCCGGAAGTCTTGCGCTTCCGTGCCGATATGGGACTGTCAATCATCATCATATGCATTTGCAATCGTCAAGCGGGTGGTGTTCTGAATGTCACGGCGTCGGGAAAGTTTATCGGCGCGGCAGTGCTGTTTCGGGAGAAAGGCCGGACACCCTCCGTTGCGCTACCGCAAGGCTCGCGTTGCGCGCGCGATGATGCCGACAGGCCGCCACTTCAACCTTCAGGCCGGCCGCGATGCGTTGCGCAAATGCTCTGCATGCGCCTGCCTCGGCGATCACAGCCACGTTCGCCGCATTGCGGGCGTTACGCCAGATCCGCCGGTTGTGCGTGGCTGGTGAGCATGGCCGGGTGCTGACGGTCACCAGGCCGGCTTACACCGCGGCGGCTGATCACCCTGCCGGCATGTTCTGGATCAATGTTCCGGCAGGCGGTTTATCATGTCGAAGAACTGCCCGAACTGGTTGGTGGCCTCTGCCATCCTAAGCGGCTTCACCTCGTCGACGAGCACCTCCTGCACGTCCGGCTCGCGGCGCAGGATGTCCATCACGGCATCGATATAAACATCCAGTGGCATGGTCGGCGGACCGTCATCGGCTGGCGGCATGAGGTTGGTCGCGACCGCAGGAGGAACCAGTTCGATCACCTGCACGTTCGCGCCGGCCAACTGGCGGCGTTGAGACAGCGTGTAGGAGTGGATGGCCGCCTTGGTGGCGCAATATGTCGGCACCATGCTGAACGGCACGAAAGCAAGTCCGGAAGAGACGTTCATCAGCGTGGCACCTGCCTGGCGGCGCAGCATCGGCAGGAGCGCTGCGGCCAGGCGGATCGGCCCGAGCAGGTTGACGGCCACCTGCTCCTCCGCGTCATCCAGGCCCACGGTGTCGCCGGCAAGGCTCTCCATGCGCATGATGCCGGCATTGTTCACCAGAACGTTCAGCGCCGGATGGTCGCGCGAGACGAGCGCCGCAAAAGACTTTATGGCGCCCGCATCTGTCATGTCGACTACGTGCCAGGCCATGCCGGGATGAGCGTCGGCCACCTCCTGCAGCGGCCCGGCGCGTCGCCCGGCGATGATCACCGTGTTGCCCGCCGCGTGGAACGCCTTTGCCAGGCCATAGCCGATACCGGAGTTGCCGCCGGTGATCAGGATGGTGTTGCCGCTCATCTTCATGTCGTCAGCAGGTCCTTGTCAGTAGCCGGGCGGTTCAGGCCGCGTGGCTTGCCGGTGCGCTGGGCTGGCCAGCCGCGTCGGCCTCGTAATTATGGACGAAGTCGTGCGGAACCTCGGGACCCCAGCTGGCGAGGCTGTCTTCCATGGCGTAGTTGGTCGGCGTCCACAGCGCGTGATCGTCGATGTGGTCCATGTCCGAGTAGTATTCGAACCAGGAGCCCCACGGGTCCTGGATGTAATGAAAGAAGTTCGAGCCGATTGTGTGGCGGCCGAACCCCCAATCGCCGCGGCCGGCCTTGGCCAGTAGCGCGCGGCCGCCACGGCCCACCTCGTCCGGGTCGCAGACCTGGAAGCTGGCGTGATGGAAGCCTACGGCAGGAGACTTGGCGAACGCCACGACATGGTGGTCGCTGTCCTTGCGGGCGCAGGTGAAGGCGATGACGTCCTGCGCCCGGTCGGCCAGGCCCATGCCTAGCGCGCTGGTGACGAAGGCGACGCTGCTGTCCACGTCCGGGCTGAAAACGAGGATGTGGCCGAGCCGCAGCGGCCGAACCGGCGTGTAGGCGGTCCGGGGCAGCACCGCCGAACGCCGCTTGCGCAGCAGCCGCCCGGGCGCGTTCACTTCGAACGGCGTGGCCTCCGCGAGCTCAGGATCGGCCGGCTGCTCGGACAGGTGGATCAGCATGCCGTTCGGGTCGGTGACCCAGAGGCCGTTATCGGCGAAGCCGGCCGGCGCGGACACCACCTCGCCGCCCTGCGCCGCCACCCGGCCTGCGATGCCGTCGAGGTCATCGGCACGCAGGGAGATGTGATGCAGCCGCTTCTTCGGATAGCCGCCCAGGAGAATGACCGACTCGCGGTCCTGCCCCTCGCAGCGCAGTCTTGCGACCTGGCCCTCGATGTCGGCGACCAGGCCGGCATCCGTGTAGAACGCGACGCCGGGGACCACATCCGGCACTTCGAGTGTGAGCGACAGGGCACCGAGCACGGCCATTTTCGCGTTCTCCTTCTTACGCCGACGCGACGCGGTTTTCGATGGCGCCGATACCGTCGATCTCGCAGCGCACCACGTCGCCTGGTTGCAAGAATTGCTGCGGCTCCATGCCTATGCCGACACCTTCCGGCGTGCCGGTGGCGATCAGGTCACCGGGCTCGAGCGTGAAGGCGGTCGACAGATAGGCGATCTGCTGGCGCAGCGAGTGGATCATCTGCGCCGTATTGCTCGACTGCCGCAGCTCGCCATTGACGTAGCAGCGAAGGTCGAGCGATTGCGGGTCGGCGATCTCATCGGCGGTGACGATCCAGGGGCCGATCGGGCCGTGGGTGTCGAACGACTTGCCCAGGGTAAAGGTGGTCGTGTGGAACTGCCAGTCGCGCGCCGACACGTCGTCGGCCACGCAATAGCCGAAGACGTAGGACAGGGCATCGGCCTCCTGCACGGCCTTGGCCCTGCGGCCGATGACCGCGGCAAGCTCGACCTCGTAGTCCAGCTTCTCGGTGACACCTGGGTCGATGTCGTCATAGGGGCCGGAGATGCAGGTGGTCTGCTTGTTGAACCAGGTCTGGTAGTTGGCGCGCTTGACGCCAAGCCTGTCCGCCTCCTCGAGGTGTTTGGCATAGTTCATGCCGATCGCCAGGTACTTGCCCGGCCGTTCGACAGGGGCGAGCAGGCGCAGATCGGCCAGCTTCAGCGTGGGCCGGGCGGACGCGGCATGCGCACGTATGCGTGCCAGGGCGGCCTCACCACCTTCGATCACCGAGGCCATGGTGGACAGGCCCAGCCCACCCAGCGGCGTCACGCCTTCGTCGCCGACAACGCCCAGTTCGGCCTCGCCGCCGCCCTGCCTGAACCTGGCCAGTTTCACCCGATCATCCTTCCGCACATGCCTGTTTCGAGGGGTATCGTCACGCCGCCTGCCCGGTGGCGAGCCAGGCGCGCTCGCTCGCGCGCAACGCGTCCGCCATCTCGGGACGGTCCAGGCCGGGCAGGTCGTCGCGCACAGAGATGCCGAGATTGGCCAGGTTGGCCGACGTGTAGCGGTAGGAGTCGCGGTAGCCACGCAGCTTGTCGGCGTCAAACACCGGCTGGAAGGCCGGGTCGCGGCCGCCGATCTCGTCCTTTATGTAGAGGCAGCGCAGCCCGGCGATCAACCAGCGCTCCCGGTCGCGCAACGCGCGCCAGTAGAGGCGGACGAAACCCTGGAAGCTGATTTCGCCGTCGCCCATCTTCGAGAAGCTGCGCAGGCCGCAGGGCGTCTCGGAAATCGCCCGGTCGCCGGAGACGTTGACCACCGGCGGCGTCATCAGGTGGAAGTTGACGTTCACCGTTCCCGGCCGCACCGCGCCTTTGCTCATCTCGACGAACGCGGCGCCGCTGCCCTTGAACCACGACACCTCGACCACCGAATCGGGGTGGTAGCAGGCGGCCATCTCGTCCCACTCGCGCGTGTCGCGCGCCAGGCGCTCGCGCAGGATCATGTCGGCCACGTCGATACGATCGAAGCGTTCTGTGTCTGACATCACGGGCTCCCGCTCGCCGGACCGCCTGGTCCGCATGGGTTGATCTCGGCCGGAGTCCTCACGCATCCACCATGGTCAGGACGGGCTTGACCACCCGCCCGTCGAGAGAGGCGTCCCGCGCCGTGTTGATGTCCTCGAAGGCAAAGGCGGTGACCAGCTTGCCGATGGGAAGGCGGCCCTGCCTGTAGAGCTCCACCAGCCGGGGGATGGCGGTGCGCGGGTTGGCGTCGCCCTGGTTGGTGCCGACGATGCGCAGGCCACGCGCCACGACGTCGACCACGTCGAAGCTGGCGCGCTCGCCCATGGCCGGCACGCCGACCACCACGCAGGTCCCGCCCGCGGCCAGCCCTGCAATGGCAGCCTCCAGCGCGCCCCGGTTGCCGCTGGTCTCGATCGCGCCGTCCAGGCCGGCATTGCCGGTCAGCTGGGCAAGTTCGGCGCCCACGTCGCATCCGCGTGCGTTGATCACGTCCGTGGCGCCCAGCTCCCGCGCCAGATCGAGCCGCCCGTCATGCATGTCCACCGCGACCACCTGCGACGCACCGGTCAGAGCAAGCCCCATGAGCGCCGACAGCCCGACGGCACCCGCGCCGAACACGGCGACGCGGTCGCCGTTGCGCGGGCGCAGCACGTCGGTCGCCGAGTAGACGCCCGTCTGCACGCCGCAACCCAGTGGCGCGAGCACCGAGGCAGGCACGTCGTCCGGCACCGCGACGACGGCCCTGGCCGACGCCGCCACGTAGTGGGAGAACGAAGACTGACCGAAAAAATGGCTGCGTATGGGACGGGCGTGATCCGACAGGCTGCACGAGCCGTCGCTCCTGCCGCCGCCGACCAGGTTCAGCACCGGCCATTGCACACAGTAGGAGGGCCTGGCGTTCAGGCAGGCCGGGCAGCGCCCGCAGGAGGTGAACGAGATCACCACGCGCTGGCCCACCGCCACGTCTGACACCGCGGCGCCGCGTTCCACCACACGGCCCACGCCTTCGTGGCCCAGAACGCCGGGAAGCGGGAACGGGATCGCGCCCGATTGCGCGGAGAGGTCGGCGTGGCACATGCCGCACGCCTCCAGGCGCACGATCACCTCGTCCTCGCGCGGCGGCGCCAGAGTGAGGTCCTGCAGCACGAAGGGCGCGCCGGACTGCGCCACTACGGCCGCGCGTGTGGTCCGGCCGGCTGGCGTATCAATGGGCATGCGGGATGAAATCCTGGGTGATCTGCTTGTATTCCAGGAATTCCTCTATCGAGGCGACGCCGCCCAGCCGGCCGGAGCCGCTCGCCTTGAAGCCGCCCTCCTCGAACTCCACCGCCAAATTGGCCCAGCTGTTGACCGATATCAGCCCCGCATGCAGGCGGCGCGCGACCCGGATCGGCCGGTCCACGTCGCGGCTCCAGACGCAGGCACTGAGGCCGAAATCGCTGTCGTTCGCCAGCTCGATCGCCTCGTCCTCGGTGTCGAACACCTGCAAGGTTTGGACCGGGCCGAAGGTCTCCTCGCGCACGATCGAGAGGCCACCGTGGTCCACTTCGAGGAGCGACGGCATGTAGAAGGCACCGGCAGCCAGCCAAGCCACGCGTTTGTTGCCGTCGATGCGGTGCTGGTGCCGCTGCAGGCCGAGTTCCTCGCACTCGAGGGCATCGGCGCGCT
>CAHJWU010000082.1 GCA_903643085.1 Rhodospirillales bacterium | reverse complement strand
TGGGCAGCAGGCCGACCAGCAGCGGCGTACGTTCCACCTGTTGCAGAACGTGGTTGTTCGGGCCGTTGAAGACGGCGCCCTGCCAGTAGGCGGCGTTTTGATCGCCGATGAAGATGGCGTGCAGCAGCCAGCCGGCGAACACCGCGCCAAAAGAGAGCAGCACCAGAGGTGCTCGCATCGACCACGGGCTTTCATGGACGTGACTCATGACATGCGCGTCCGCGCGCGGCGTGCCGTGGAACGTTATGAACAGTAGCCGGCCGGAGTAGAACGCGGTGAGCAACGCGGCCAGTGTGCCGCATACAAAACCATACATCCCGACGGCGGAACTCGCGGCGTAAGTCGCTTCGAGGATGGCGTCCTTTGACCAGTAGCCGGCAAAATACGGTATGCCGCCGAGCGCCAGGCTGCCGAACCACATGCAGGCGTAGGTCCAGGGGATCTTGCGCCAGACGCCGCCCATACGGCGCATGTCCTGCTCGTCTGCCATCGCGTGTATCACCGATCCGGCGCACAGGAACAGTAGCGCTTTGAAAAACGCGTGCGTGACGAGGTGGAACATGCTTGCCTGATAGGCGCCGACACCGGCGGCCATGAACATGTAGCCGAGCTGCGAACAGGTGGAATACGCGATCACGCGCTTGATGTCGTTCTGCACGCAGCCGATCGTGGCGGCGAACAGGCAGGTGGTGGCGCCGATGAAGGTGACGAACGCCAGCGCGGCGGGTGCGAACTCCAGAAGCGGGGACATCCGGCTCATCAGGAACACCCCGGCTGTCACCATGGTTGCCGCGTGGATCAGTGCGGATACCGGTGTTGGGCCTTCCATTGCATCGGGCAGCCAGGTGTGCAGCAGGATCTGCGCGGATTTTCCCATCGCGCCGATGAACAGCAGGAAGCCGATCACCTCGTAGCTGCGCGGTTCCGCGCCAAGAAAATGGTAGGTGTCGGCGGTGTGTGCCGGGATGGCGGCGAAGATGGTGGTGAAGTCAACCGCGCCGAATTTGGCGAACACCAGTGCGATGCCTACGGCGAAGCTGAGGTCACCCACGCGGTTGACGACCATCGCCTTTATGGCGGCGCGTGCCGCGGCCGGCCGGTCGTACCAATAGCCGATGAGCAGGTAGCTCGCGAGACCTACCCCTTCCCAGCCAAAGAACAGCTGCACCAGGTTGTCTGCCGTCACCAGCATGAGCATCGCAAACGTGAACAGCGACAGATACGCGAAGAAGCGCGTCGTCGTGCTGCGCTCGTGCGCCATGTAGCCGACGCTGTAGACATGTATCAGCGTGGCGACGCACGTCACCATCGCAACCATGGTGGTGGACAGTGAATCGTAGCGCAGCGCCCAGTCGAGGTGAAAGCTGCCGGCATCTATCCAGTTGGCGACCAAGATGGTGCCGTTACCCACGCCGGCGAAGATGTGCTGCCACCAGCAGATCACGCCGCAGACCGAGGCTGCCACCATCAGTGCGATCGTTATCAGCTGGCCCGCGCGGTCTCCCAGGCTGCGGCCGAAGCCGCAAACCAAGGCGCCCAGCAGCGGGGCAAAGACGGCGATCGAAAACAGCATCTCAGCCCTTCATCAGGTTCACGTCCTCGACCTGGATCGAGCCGCGGTTGCGGAAATAGACGACGACTATAGCAAGCCCGATCGCGGCTTCCGCCGCGGCCACTGTCAGCACGAACATGGCCAGTATCTGCCCGGCTAGGTCATTCAGAGCGGAGGAGAACGCCACCAAGTTGAGGTTGACTGCCAGCAGGATCAGCTCGATCGACATCAGGATGACGATGACGTTTTTGCGGTTCAGGAAGATGCCGAACACGCCGAGCACGAGCAGAGCCGCGGACACGAACAGGTAATGTCCCAGGCCAATGGCAAGTGCGCCCTGCGGCATCGCTCAGTGCTCCCCTTGCACGGGCTCGGGCGCCGGCGCGCCGTCATGCGCGTGCGCCTCGCCAGCCAGCACATGCGCGTCTTGCCCGCTTGCGGCGTGCACGCCGGTCCGGTTTGCCTGAGGGCGGTAGATGCCAAGCTCCGCCACGCCGGCGCCGCTGCGCACGCTGATGACTTCCAGCGTATCGGCGACGCGACGCTGCTGCTGGCGGGTGATGTTCTGGTGCTTCGATGTGTGGCGGTCTCGATGCGTCAGCACGATGGCGCCGATCATCGCCACGAGCAGGATCAGGCCGGAGAGCTGGAAGAGCAGGATGTAGTTAGTGTAGAGAACCTGTCCGATCGCGCGTGTGTTCTGCATCTGGCCGGGTATGGCGCTCAGCCGCAGCACAGGTGCGTTCGGCGCGATCTGCCAGCCCACGCCCACGAAGAACAGCTCAGCAAACAGAACGATGCCGACGATCAGCCCGGCGCTTGCGTATTTCTGGAACCCCTCACGAAGCGCCACGAAATCCACGTCAAGCATCATCACGACGAACAGGAACAGCACGGTCACAGCGCCGACATAGACGATCACCAGGATCATCGCGAGGAACTCGGCGCCGGCCAGCAGGAACAGGGCCGCCGCGTTGAAGAACGCAAGGATCAGGAACAACACCGAATGCACCGGGTTGCGGCTGGTCACCACCATTGCCGCAGAGCCGAGCAGAACGGCGGAGAAGACGTAGAAGGCAAGCGAGGTGATCATCTGTAGGGCGCATCCAGCTCCAGCCGCTTGGCGATCTCCGTCTCCCAACGGTCGCCGTTATCGAGCAGCTTGTCCTTGTTGTACATCAGCTCCTCGCGCGTCTCCGTGGAGAACTCGAAGTTCGGCCCCTCCACGATGGCGTCCACAGGGCAGGATTCCTCGCACAGGCCGCAATAGATGCATTTGGTCATGTCTATGTCATAGCGGGTGGTCCGGCGCGAGCCGTCCGCGCGCGGCTCGGCCTCTATGGTGATCGCATAGGCAGGGCAGATCGCCTCGCACAGTTTGCAGGCGATGCAGCGCTCTTCGCCGTTCGGGTAGCGGCGCAATGCGTGCTCGCCCTTGAAGCGCGGGCTGAGCGGGCCGCCTTCGTAAGGGTAGTTGATGGTGACGGGCTTCTTGAAAAAGTATCGCAAGGTGAGGGCCATGCCGGAGAGCAGCTCCCACAGCAACAGACGCCAGGCGGTTGTTCCGGTCAGCATATCAGTCCCTTAGGCCGCGCCGTTCGGCAACAGGCCGGTAAATTCAAGAAAGCCGGCGGTCAGCACCAGCCAAAGCAGCGACAATGGGAGGAACACCTTCCAGCCCAGGCGCATCAGCTGGTCGTACCGGTAGCGCGGAAACGTGGCGCGCACCCAGAAGAAGAAGAACATGACGAAGCAGATCTTGCCGAACAGCCACAAAATCGGCAGCCCGGGCAGCCCAAACGGCGCTTCCCAGCCCCCCAGGAACAAGATGCTGGCGAGAGCGCTCATCATGATCATGTTGGTGTATTCGCCAAGATAGAACAGCGCGAACGACATGGCGCTGTACTCCACGAAGAAACCCGCCACCAGCTCGCTTTCGCCTTCTGGCAGGTCGAACGGTGCCCGGTTGCATTCCGCGAGCATGGAAATCAGGAACACCACGAACATCGGAAACAGCGTGAAGCAAAACCAAAAATGGCCGGGGCCTTGCGCGCGGACGATGTCGTTGAGGTTCAGGCTGCCGACGCACAGCATGACGGTGACGAGCACGAAACCGATGGACACCTCGTAGCTGACCATCTGCGCCGCCGAGCGCATGGCGCCCAGGAAGGCGTATTTCGAATTACTCGCCCAGCCGGCGATGATTATGCCGTAGACGCCGAGCGAGCTGATGGCGAACAGATAGAGTATGCCGACGTTGATGTTGGCGACCGCCCAGCCGTCACCCACCGGTATCACCGCCCAGGCCAGGCAGGCGAGGACGAAGGTCAGCATCGGTGCCAGCAGGAACAGCGAGCGGCTGGCACCGGCCGGGATGATCGTCTCCTTGGTGAACACCTTCACCGCGTCTGCAAAGGGCTGAAAAAGGCCGAAAGGGCCAACGCGGTTCGGGCCCTTGCGCAACTGGAACGCGGCGAGCGCCTTGCGTTCAAAATACGTGGCATAGGCCATGCACATCAGCACCGGTACCAACACGGCCAGCGTCTCGGCGACCGTTAGCAGCAATATGCCGATCATGCTGTCGTGGAAGAAGCTGTACACTGCCCTACTCCGCCGCCACGGCAAGCGGTGCGGCCGCCAAGGCCGCAGGGGCGATGCGCGAACATTCAGCCATCGTCAGGCTTGCCCGGCTGATCGGGTTGGTCTGATAGTAGTCGGTGACCGCTTCCACGAAGGGTGCCGCCTCAGGCAAAGGTGGCGGATTGGCACCGCCAGGACCTGACTGGTCGCTCGCACCGAAACGCGCCAGACCCACCCGCGCGAATACCGGGTTCACCTGTTCCATGCGCCCACGCAAGGCGTCGATGTCGTCATACGGCAGCGCATGGCCGATCACCGCAGAGAACGCGCGCAATATGCGCCAGTCCTCGCGCGCGTCGCCCGGGGCGAACAGCGCCCGGTAGCCGCGCTGCACACGGCCTTCCGTGTTCACGTAGGTGCCGTCTTTTTCCGTGTAGGCGCTGCCTGGCAGGATCACGTCCGCCCGCGCCGCGCCACGATCACCGTGATGGCCCTGGTAGATCACGAAGGTGCCGGCGCCGATGCGCGCGCCGTCGAATTCGTCGGCACCCAGGTTCCACAGCACGTCCACCCCGCCGCCGACCATGCCGGCGAAATCCAGCCCGCTTGCGCCAGGCAGGAAGCCCAGGTCAAGCGCGCCCACGCGCGCGGCCGCGCTGTGGAGCATGTTGAAGCCGTGCCAGTCCGCGCTGAGCGCGCCCACGCTGGCCGCCACGCGCCAGGTCTGCGCCAGAACCGCCGCACCGTCGGGCCGACGGAGCGCGCCCTGCCCCACGATCACCAGCGGCCGGTCCGCGCCGCGCAGCATCTGGGCGAAATCGTGCGAACCATCCTGCAACGATGCGAGCAGGCCAGGCCCGTCACCCAGATGCGTGACACCGTAGGTCAACTCCGCTTGCGGCCCTATGAGCCCGACCGGCATGTGACCGCCCGTGGCCAGCCAGCGCTTGCGTATGCGCGCGTTCAGGATCGGCGCCTCACGCCGCGGATTGCTGCCGACGATCAATATAGCATCGGCCGCCTCTATCCCGGCGATCGTGCTGTTGAACAGGTAGAACTCACGCCTGCTCGCGTCGATCTGTGCGCCGTCCTGCCGGCAATCCAGGTTCTGCGAGCCGAGTGCGCCCATCAGGTCCTTCAGCGCCATCATGCTTTCCGCGTCGCAGAGATCGCCCGCGACGGCGCCGATGCGCTTGGGGTCCACGCCACGCAACCGCGCCGCAATGGCGGCAAAGGCGTCCGGCCAGGTCGCCTGCACCAACCTGCCATTCTGGCGAATCCACGGCCGGTCCAGCCGCCTCCGCTTCAGCCCGTCGAAGGAAAACCGGCTCTTGTCGGCCATCCACTCGTCGTTGATTTCATCGTTGACGCGCGGCAGGAACCGCAGCACCTCGGGACCCTTGGTGTCCACGCGTATCGGCGTGCCGACCGCGTCCAGCACGTCCACGCTGTCCGTCTTCGTCAGTTCCCAAGGCCGCGCTACGAACGCATACGGCTTGCTGGTCAGCGCGCCCACCGGACAGATGTCGATCAGGTTGCCGGACAGCTCGCTCGTCAGCGCGTGCTCCACATAGGTGCCGACTTCCATGTTCTCGCCGCGCGCCGTGGCGCCCAGCTCCGGCACGCCCGCGATCTCTGTGGCAAAACGTATGCAGCGCGTGCACTGTATGCACCGCGTCATCACCGTCTTGACGATCGGACCGAGCTCCTTGTCCTTCACCGCGCGCTTGTTCTCGGCATAGCGCGAATGATCGCCGCCATAGGCGTAAGCCTGGTCCTGCAAGTCGCACTCGCCGCCCTGGTCGCAGATCGGGCAGTCGAGTGGATGGTTGATCAGCAGGAACTCCATCACGCCGCGCCTGGCCTGGCGCACCATCGGCGTGTCCGTACGCACCACCATGCCTTCGGCCACGGGATAGGCGCAGCTTGCGATCGGCTTGGGCGCTTTCTCGATCTCCACCAGGCACATGCGGCAGTTGCCAGCTACCGACAGGCGCTCGTGATAGCAGAAATGCGGGATCTCGCGTCCGGCCTGTTCGCACGCCTGCAGCACCGAGCTGCCCGCTGCCACTTCTACTTCGGAGCCGTCGACTATAAGCTTTACCATGGTCATATCCCGGAAAGGGCCAGGGACTCTGCCCTGGACCCGCTGGAGCCAGCCGGCCCCAGACCCAATTCTATTCAGCGGCGAGCGGCAGGTTCACCGGCGTAACGACGCGTGGACCGGCGCGGTACGCCGAAATACGCTCCTCGATCACCGGACGGAAATGCCGGATCAGGCCCTGTATCGGCCATGCCGCAGCGTCACCCAGCGCACAGATCGTGTGACCCTCTATCTGCCTGGTTACCTGCTCCAGCATGTCTATCTCGGCCACCTCCGCGCGGCCCTCCACCAGCCGGTTCATCACGCGCATCATCCACCCCGTGCCCTCGCGGCACGGCGTGCATTGCCCGCAACTCTCATGCTTGTAGAATTTCGCGAGCCTGGCCACCGCCCTTATCACGTCGGTGGATTTGTCCATCACGATCACAGCCGCCGTGCCGAGGCCTGATTTCACGTCGCGCAGGCTGTCGAAATCCATCAGGACGGTGTCGCACGTCGCCTTCGGCATCAGAGGAACGCTCGATCCGCCAGGGATTACCGCCAACAGGTTGTCCCACCCGCCCCGCACGCCGCCCGCGTATTTATCGATCAGTTCGCGCAGGGGTATGCCAAGCTCCTCCTCCACGTTGCAGGGCCTGTTCACGTGGCCGGAGATGCAGAACACCTTCGTCCCTGCGTTCTTCGGCCGCCCGAGCGCGGAAAACCACGCCGCCCCACGACGCAGGATCGCCGGCGCCACCGCAATCGTCTCGACGTTGTTCACCGTCGTTGGGCAGCCATACAAGCCTACGGCGGCAGGGAACGGCGGCTTCAGCCGCGGCATTCCCTTCTTGCCCTCCAACGATTCCAGCAGCGCCGTCTCTTCACCGCAGATGTAGGCACCGGCACCGCGATGCAGGTACAGCTCGAAATCCCATCCGGAGCCGCAGGCGTTCGTGCCTATCAACCCAGCCTCGTAGGCCTCATCGATGGCAGCCTGGAGGTTCAACGCCTCGTTGTAATACTCGCCACGTATGTAGATGTAGCAAGCATGCGCCCCCATCGCGAAGGACGCGATCAGCGCGCCCTCGACCAGCTTGTGCGGATCGTGACGCATGATGTCGCGGTCCTTGCACGTGCCAGGCTCGCTCTCGTCGGCGTTGATCACGAGGTAGGACGGACGGCCGTCAGAGACTTTCGGCATGAAGGACCATTTCATGCCCGTGGGAAAACCGGCGCCGCCGCGGCCGCGCAGGCCGGACGCCTTCATCTCGTCGATGATGGTCTCCCGGCCGCGCAACAGGATCTCCGCGGTGCCGTCCCAGTCGCCGCGCGCGCGCGCGCCGGCCAGGCGCCAGTCGTGCTGGCCGTAAAGGTTGGTGAAAATGCGATCGCTGTCGTGCAGCACGGGTTACTCCGTAACCGTAAGCAGGGTATTGGGGCCGCCCTCAGGGGCGGAAGTCATGCGGCCGATCATCGAGCCCGGCTGCGGCGGCGCTTCACCCCGTTTGAGGCTCTCCAGCAATCGTTCGGTAAGCGGCCCGTCCATATCCTCGTAGAAATCGTTGTCGATCTGCAAAATCGGCGCGTTCACGCAGCCGCCCAGGCATTCCACCTCGCTCATGGTGAACAGCCCGTCCTCGCTCGTCTCGTGCCAGCCCTTGATGCCCGTCACCTTGCGGCAGGCGGCCACCACGTCGTCCGAGCCGCGAAGCCAGCACGGCGTGGTGGTGCACAGTTGCAGGTGGTACTTGCCCACCGGCGTCGTGTTGAACATCAGGTAGAAGGTGGCGACCTCATAGACGCGTATGGGCGGCATGCGCAGTCGCGCCGCCACCGCATCCATCGCCACGCGCGGCACCCAGCCGCTCGCCGTGTGCCGGCGCATCTGGTCCTGCACCAGATACAGCAGCGGCAGCACGGCGCTCGCCTGCTTGCCTTGCGGATATCTGGCGATTATGCGGCCGATCTCCGCCTCGCTCTCCGCATCGAACGCGAAATGCGTGGGCTCCATGCGGTTATGCGCCGCGGTCGAGCCGTCGCCGACGTTGTCGGCCGAGAACGCACCCGGATGTAAGACGGACATCAGCGGTCAACCTCGCCGAACACGAGGTCTATGGAGCCGATCACAGCCACCGCGTCAGCCAGCATGTGGCCCTTGCTCATAACTTCGACAGCCTGCAGATGCGAAAAACCCGTCGGCCGTATCTTGCAGCGATACGGCTTGTTCGTCCCGTCGGAAACCAGGTACACGCCGAACTCGCCCTTGGGGCTCTCGATCGCGGTGTACGTGGCACCGGCCGGAACGTGGAAACCCTCCGTGTAAAGCTTGAAGTGATGGATCAGCGCCTCCATCGAGCGCTTCATCTCCTCGCGGCGCGGCGCGGTGAACTTCCTGTCCTGTATCTTCACGGGGCCAGGCTTCATGTTCTCGATGCACTGCCGGATGATCTTCACGCTCTCGCGCATCTCAATCATGCGCACCAGATAGCGGTCGTAACAGTCGCCGTTGCGGGCGATCGGCACGTCAAATTGCACGTGCTCGTACATGGCGTAAGGCTGCGCCTTGCGCAGATCCCACGGCACGCCGCTGGCGCGCAGGTTCGGGCCGGTGAAACCCCAGGCCAGCGCCTGCTCGGCGGACATCACGCCGATATCGACCGTGCGCTGCTTCCAGATGCGGTTCTCCGTCAGCAGGTTCCACAGATCGTCGATGAACTTCGGATACTGCTCGGACCACGCCCATATCTTGTCCGTAAGCCCGGCCGGCAGGTCCTTGTTCACGCCGCCCGGCCGGTAGTAATTCGCATGAAGCCGCGCGCCAGACGCAGCCTCGTAGAACTCCATCAGCTTCTCCCGCTCCTCGTAGCCCCAGAGCGGCGGCGTCAGCGCGCCCACGTCCAGCGCGAACGAGGTGAGGTTCAGCAGGTGGTTGAGGATGCGCGTGATCTCATCAAACATCGTGCGTATCCACAGCGCGCGTTCCGGCGCCTGTATGGACAGCAGCTTTTCAGTCGCCAGCACGAAGGCGTGCTCCATGCACATCGGCGAGACGTAATCCAGCCTGTCGAAATACGGCACGTTCTGCAGGTACGTGCGGCTTTCTATCAACTTCTCGGTGCCGCGGTGCAGCAGCCCCACATGCGGGTCCGCGCGATCGACCACCTCGCCGTCCATCTCCAGCACCAGGCGCAGCACGCCGTGCGCCGCCGGATGCTGCGGGCCGAAATTGATCGCGTGGCTGTCGATCTGCACCGTCTTGGACGTGCTCGCCACGGCCTGGTCGGCCGGCACGGGCGTGCTGTGATGGCGTTCGATGTCTTCGAGTATGCTGCTCATGACTTGGTCACCTCGCCTGGCGGTATGCCGTTCGCCAGGGCCTGCCTTGTCAGATGGGCCTTCTCGTCACCAGGCAAGGTCGTCATGCCTTCCCAGGGCGAAAGGAAGCGGAAATCGCGGAAATCCTGCGTCAGCTTTACCGGCTCATAGACGACTTCCTTGCGGTCCTCATCAAAATGCACTTCCACATAGCCGGTCAGTGGAAAGTCCTTGCGCAGCGGATGGCCTTCGAACCCGTAATCCGTCAGAATACGGCGGTGGTCGGCCAGCCCGGCGAACAGCACGCCGAACAGATCCCAGCACTCGCGCTCCCACCAGGTGGCGCACGGCCAGATGTTGGAGACGGACGGCACGGGAGTCGTCTCGTCCGTCGTCACGATGACCCGCACGCGGTGGTTCAACGACACGCTCAGCAGGTTGTAGACGACGTCGAACCGCTCGGCCCGCTGCGGGAAATCCACGCCGCACAGATCGACCAGCTGCTCACACAGAAAACGCGGATCGTCGCGCAGCAGAACCATTACGCCGAGCAGTTCCTCGCGCGCCACATGCGCCACCAACTCGCCGCCTTCCACGCCGGCGCGCGACACGCCTGCCACGTTCGTGGTCATCGCCAGCGCCAGCGCGGATGCGCCGACGGCTACGGGCGCTATCGCTTCAGCCACGCAATATGGTCCCAGTGCGGCGTATTTTCTTCTGCAGCTGCATTATGCCGTAGACCAGAGCTTCGGCCGTTGGTGGGCACCCCGGCACGTACACGTCCACGGGGACGATCCTGTCGCAGCCACGCACAACCGAGTACGAATAATGGTAATAGCCGCCGCCATTCGCACAGCTTCCCATGCTGATCACCCAGCGTGGTTCCGGCATCTGGTCGTAGACCCGGCGCAGCGCCGGCGCCATCTTGTTGGTCAGCGTGCCGGCCACGATCATCACGTCGCTCTGCCGCGGCGAGCCGCGCGGGAAGATGCCGAACCGGTCAAGATCGTAGCGCGGCATGTAGGCATGGATCATCTCCACAGCGCAGCAGGCGAGCCCGAAGGTCATCGGCCACAGGCTGCCCGTGCGTCCCCAGTTGATCAGCTTGTCGAGGTTTGCGACCACGAAGCCCTTGTCGGTGATCTCACCCGTAATCCCGCGCACCACGGCGTCCTGCGCCTCGCCGGGCGGCAGCGAATCGCGGTTCCAGGCGATCTGCTCGCCCGTCGCCATGTCGGTTGCGGTCACACTCATCTAGGCTACTCCCACTCCAGCGCGCCTCGGCGCCATTCGTAGATAAAGCCCACGGTGAGAACGGCAAGGAACCCGATCATCGACCAGAAGCCCAGCATCCCGATATGCGCAAGGCTGATAGCCCACGGGAACAGGAACGCCACCTCCAGATCGAAGATGATGAACAGGATGGCCACCAGATAAAAACGCACGTCGAATTGCCGGCGCGCGTCGTCGAACGGCTCGAAGCCGCATTCGTAGGCGGACAGCTTCTCAGCGTAAGGCTTCTGCTTGGCCGACAGCAGGGAGCCGCCTATCATGGCCGAGGCGATACCGACCGCGATGCCGAGAAAGACGAGGATGGGGAAGTAATTGGCGAGGATTGGCTGCATGGCGTTCCCGACAGCGAAAGGCGGCACTGCACCGCAACATACAGACACTACATCGGTGCGGCAGGCCAGCCAAGCAAGCAGTCCTTACTTGAAAAGAAGGACCTGACGACCTCCGCTTGCCTCGCCCGCATAGGGCCAGGACAGCTACGCAGCGATGGTGCTGCCAACCTGCGCACGCCTGACGGCCGGGCTCAGAGATAAAAATCGCGCCTCTTTTGAGAAAGACGGCCAAGCCCGCTTCTCCGGCGACTGGCGCGAGTGACGGGGCTCGAACCCGCGACCTCCGGCGTGACAGGCCGGCGCTCTAACCAACTGAGCTACACCCGC
>CAHJWU010000081.1 GCA_903643085.1 Rhodospirillales bacterium | reverse complement strand
TGGCGGCGGCCGGCCGGGTGGCGTTGCTGGCCGGTTGCGCGCAACAGGTGCTGTCCCCCTCGATCAACGAGGCGACGATACGGCTGCTCACGCGCATGGGCGCCGACGTGGTGATCGCGCCCGAGGTCGGCTGCTGCGGCGCGCTGACGCATCACATGGGCCGCCACGGCGATGCGATGCACGCCGCGCGCGCGGCGATTGCGGGATGGTCCGCGGAGATCGAAAGCGGCGGGCTGGACGCCATCATCGTCAACACGTCGGGCTGCGGCACGACGGTGAAGGATTACGCCTTCATGTTCCGCAACGAGCCGGAGCCGTGGCGCGGCCGCGCGGCCGAAATCTCCCTGCGCACGAAAGACGTAACCGAGTTCCTGACCGAGTTCGGCTACGCGCCGACGCGCGACAGGCCCGGTTTGCGCGTGACCTATCACAGCGCGTGCAGCCTGCAGCACGGGCAAGGCGTGAACGACGCGCCAAAGGCGCTGCTGCGCCGCGCGGGTTTCACCGTCGTGGAACCTGCAGAGCCGCATATCTGCTGCGGCTCGGCCGGTACCTACAACATCATGCAGCCGGAGATCGCCGGGCGCTTGCGGGAGCGCAAGCTCGCCAACATCGCCCGCACCAGGCCGGACATCGTGGCGGCCGGCAACATCGGCTGCCTCACCCAGCTTGCCGGTGGCGGCATGACGCTCGTCCACACCGTGGAGCTGCTGGACTGGATGGCCGGCGGACCCAGGCCGGCGGCGCTGGACGCCGCGGCGGCCGCCTGATGCGCGCCGTTCTCCTGGCCGGCACGATCGTCCTGGCGGCCGCATCCCCACCGCCCGACCGCGCCGCGCCGCTGCTGGACGCGCTGGCGCACGCGCCCAGCGAGCAGCAGGCGGGGGTACTGGAACAGCAGATCAGCCAGGCCTGGCAGACGGCGGTGTCGCCCGCGGTGCAACTGCTGACGGACCGCGCGACGCAGTCGCTGGGCAAGCAGGATCCGCGCACCGCCATAGGTGACCTGGACGCCGCGCTGGACCTGCAGCCGGAGCAGGCGCTGCTGTGGCGCCTGCATGCCGAGGCGCGCTACGCCAACGGCGACGAGCGGGGCGCCACGGCCGATCTGGCGCAGGCGCTGGCACGTGAGCCGCGCTGCTTTCCGGCGTTGGCCGACCTGTCGCATATCGCCGAAGCAAAGAACGACAACGCACGGGCGTTGAAGGCCTGGCAACGCTATCTGGCGATCGACCCGCATGCACCCAAAGGAGCGGCTCGGTTGCTGATACTGGAGCGTAAGGTTTCGGGGGATGCGCTTTAGCCAAGGTGGCAAATGTTTGCTTGCTCTCCTTACTTCCTCGCTGCCGTCTCCACCGTGAAATCCGCCCGGTCCGCCGGCCCAGCGCCGACATCCAGCGACCCTTTCGCCACCGCCCTTATGCGATCCGACAGCACGCCCTCATGTATCAGCACGGCGCGCACCGCCAGCGCACGGTCCAGCGACAGGCGGCGCGCGGTGGACGGGTCGTCAGCGGTGCCCGGTGCCCAGGCGATCACATATACAGTCAGCGCCGGGCTGGCGGCGGCCCGCTTCGCGAGTGCCTGGACAGCCGCCAGCGTGACCGGGTTCAGATCCGAGGCGCCGGCGCCGAAGGTGATGCGGCCGCCGCCTGGAAGCGGCAACGCCACGCCGGCCGCGTCAGGCAGCACAGGTATCGGCGGTGGTGGCGGCGGCGGGTGCGCAGGCATGGTGAAGGTCGGCGGCAGCAACACCGGATTGGCCGGCGGGGCGACCGGCATCTTCGGCGGCGTCAGGCGCCTGCCGGCGGGCGGGGTGCCATGCGCGGCCTGGCGCTTGCGTGTCTTGGAGGAGCTGGCGGGCAGCGGCGCTTTCGGCGCGGGTCCGGCGGCGGGCGTGAGCTGGTCAAGCGCCTTGTCGTCCGTGCTGACCTGGCCGACAGCAGGGCCGGCAAGAAGCAGGCAGGCGAACACCCACGGTAGCCGACGCCGGAGCAGACCGGCCGCAGCACTATACGCACCGCCTGGAAGCAGAGGTCTGGTTTTCCTCTGCGAGGAGGAACTACCTTCTTGCTTCTTCTGGCCGCCCATTCGCTCCCTATAGAGCCCTAGTTCCCGGCCGGGAAGTCAGCCCCCAGGCTGGTGCTCTCCCACTTGCTAAACTCCGCAGTCATCGCCGCCAGCTTTCCGCGCACCACATCCAGCGCGATCTTGCCAAGCAACAGGTGCAGCGGCGGTTCAGGGCTTTCCACCGCGGCCACGATCGCGTGGGCGGCGCGCACCGGGTCGCCCTGTTGGCTGCCGGAATAACCGTTGATCTGGCGGCGGCGCTTGCCGGCGGTTTCGGCATACGCCTCCATGTCCTGCTTCGGCAGGCGCAGCGAACGCCCGGCCCAGTCCGTGCGGAACGGGCCGGGCTCCACGATCGTCACACCCAGCCCCAGCGGCCGTACCTCGCCGGCCAGCGCTTCGGACAGTCCCTCGACCGCGAACTTGGATGCGTTATAGTAGCCGACGCCGGGAGAGCCCACGAGGCCGCCTTGCGAGGACAAATTGACGATGTGGCCGCGCCTGCGTTCGCGCATGCCGGGCAGCACCGCTTTCGTCATCGCGACCAGACCGAACACGTTCGCCTCGAACTGCGCGCGTATCTCGTCGTCCTCGCCCTCTTCGATCGCAGCCATGTAGCCGTAGCCTGCGTTGTTGACGAGCACGTCCACGGCACCGTACTTCGCCTCGGCCTGCCTTACGGAGCTGGCGATCTGCGCCGGCTGCGTCACATCCAGCGCCAGCGCCAGCGCGTGGTCCGGGAATGCGTCGGCGATATCCTTGATACGTGCGGCATCACGCGCGGTGACAACAGCGCGGCCGCCGCGTTCGAGGATGACGCGCGCGATCTCTCGGCCGAAGCCGGTGGAACAGCCGGTGATGAACCAGACGGCACTCTTGTCTACCGGCATCTGCATGTCCTAGGTGGTGCAAGGAAGCTTTTTCTCCCTCGCTCGCATGAGAGCAATACTGGTCCGCCGATTCGCGTATTTGCAGGTTCAGGCTCGGTCCTACGACAACCGGTCTTGAAGAAGCAAAAGCTTGCATCGCGCTGGCGCCCAACGTTGAAGCGCACGTCCCGGCGTGGCGCGCCGGCAGAGAAAGAAGTCTTCTGGTCGCTTTTCAGAAAACGACTGCTTGCCTCCTGATTCAGCCAGCCTTTTTCCGGGTTGCCGCCTTGGGTTTCGCCTTCGGCGCCGGCTTGCTCTCCGTCTGCCCGAGACTCTTCTTCAGCGCGGCCATCAGGTCGATCACGTTGCCACGCTCCGGCGCCGCCTCGGCCGCCGGCTTGAAGCCGGAGCCTTTGATCTTCGAGTCGATGACGTCCCGCAGGCGCTTCTCGTAGCGGTCCTCGAGGTCCTCCGGCGCGAACGGCTTCTGCTGGCGCTCGATAAGCTGGGTGGCGAGCTTCACCATGTCCACGTCCGGCCGGTCTTTCGGAACCCGGTCGAACAGGTTTGCCGAGCTCACGATGTCACGGTGCTCGTAGAGCGTGTGCACGATCAGACCGTCCTGCATCGGCATGATGGCCACCGCGCGTTCGCGGCGCGAGATCACCACGCGCGAGAGTGCCACGGTCTTCGCCTGCCGTATCGCGTCGCGCAGAACCACGTAGACGTCCTGCGCGGAGTCACCGTCGGGCGCCATGTAGTAGCTGGTGTCGTAATACACCGGATCGATGCTGTCTGCGGTGACGAACTTGTCGACTGTGAGCGTGCTGGAACTCTCGATACGCGCCTTTTCGAAATCCTCGTCGTCCAGCAGCACGTACTGGTCCTTCTCGAATTCATAGCCGCGCGCCAGGTTGCGCCGCTGCAGCTCCTCGTCGGTCTGCGCGTCGAGCGTCACCATGCGCACGCGGTTGCCGGTCTTCGGGTTGATGAAGTTGAAATGCAGGTTTGACGTCTCGCGATGCGCCGTATGCAGCGCCACCGGGCAGGAGACGAGAGCCAGGCGCAGGTGTCCGCGCCAGATCGGGCGTTCAGCCATGTTTGCGCTTCTCCGTAGGTGTGGCGATGAGGGTCTGCCGCGCGTCGGTGAAACCGGCCCAGGGGTCGGCCTTCAGCTTGGCGAGGCGGGCGGGCACGGTGTGGATGGTGAAGGCCTGCGGGTCCAGCCTGGCGGTCACCTCGCGCCAGGTTACCGGCACCGCCACCGTCGCATGCGGCCGCGCGCGCGGCGAGAACGACGCGATGGCGGTGGAGCCAAGCCCGTTGCGCAGCCAGTCGATCAGGATGCGGCCGCGCCGGCGCGCTTTCGGCACGGAGGCCACGTATGAGTCGGGTGCCGCGCGTTCCAGCTTCTCGGCAAATCCGCGGCACCAGGCGCGGGCGAAATCCCAGTCGCAGGACGGCACGAGCGGCACCACAAGGTGCAGTCCCTTGCCGCCCGACGTGCGGCACCAGCTCGCATAGCCTTCCGCTTCCAGCCTGGCCTTTATGTCATGCGCGGCACGCACGATCTCCTGCCAGGTGACGCCCTCGCCCGGATCCAGGTCGAACACCAGGCGTTCCGGCCGGCCGGCATCGTCCAGCGTGCTGCCCCAGCCATGCAGTTCCACGGCGGAGATCTGCGCCGTGGCGATCAGCCCGTCGGTGCCTTCCAGCGACAGATAGGGCGCCTCGTCGAACGCGCCTTCGCGCAGGCTGGCGGGCATGCCGCGATTGGCGTGTTTCTGAAAGAAATGCTCGCCGCCGATGCCGTCCGGGCAGCGCACGAAGGCGAGCGGCCGGTGCGCGATCGCGTCCAGCGCCATCTTGCCTATCGTCTGCCAGTAGCTCGCGAGGTCCTGCTTGGTCACCGCCCGGTGGCCGTCGGCGGCCGGCCACAGCTCGCGCTCGGGATGGGTCAGGCGCACGCCCTCGAGTTCCGCGCTGCGCGCCGACGGCTTCTGCGCCCGCACGACGCGGCCCGAATGCGAGCGCCCGCCCAGCACGATACGCTTCACCTCGGGATTCGGCACGTCGCGCACCACGTCGGTGGCCGACTTGTCCTCGCGCAGGCCCAGAAACACGGCGTGGCGCAGGCGCCCGGCGCCCGACCATCCGGTGTACTGGACTTCCGCCACCAGCATGGGCTTCACCCAGGCGATGTCTGGAGGCGGCTTTTCCTCCGTCAGCAGAAGCCCTGCCGGCGGCTCGCCGGCGAGCGGCTTCAGTTGCGCGGTCAAATCCCGCAACGTGGCCTCGGTGAAGCCGCTGCCGCAGCCGCCGACGTAATGCAGCTGGCCGGCTTCGTCATGGAACCCAAGCTGCAGCGAACCAAGCCCGGTACGGCTGCCCTGCGGCGGCGTCCAGCCCAGGATGATGAACTCCTCCCGGCCGTGGCATTTCACCTTCAGCCAGTCGCGGCTGCGGCCGGCCTGGTAGGCGCTGTCCGCGCGCTTGCAAATGATGCCTTCCAGCCCCATCGCGCAGGCATTTTTGCGGACCTGGTCGGTGATGCCTTCCAGGTGGTCGCTGACGCGTATGAAATCCTGCCCGGGCACCAAAGCCACCAGTGCCGCCAGCGCCGTCTTGCGTTCGCTCAGCTTCAGGTCGCGCAGATCGTGGCCGTCCATATAGAGCAGGTCGAACAGGTAAAGGTGCAGGCTGTCCGTGCGGCTTTCCTTCAGCGCGGCCTGCAGGTCCGGAAAGCTGGAAAGCCCGTCCGGCTGCAGGGCTACCAGCTCGCCATCCGCCATCAGCGTCTCCGCAGGCAACGTGGCAGCCGCACGGGCCACGGCAGACAGCCTGTGCGTCCAGTCCAGCCCGTTGCGCGTCAGCACGCGCACGTCGTCGCCATCCTTGCGTATGATCACCCGGTAGCCGTCGAACTTGATCTCGCTCAGCCACTCGGCGCCTTGCGGCGGCACGTCGGCGTTGCTGGCGAGCATCGGCGCCTGTGCCTCGGGCAGCTTCGCCGCACGTGCATCGCGCGGTTGCGGCTTGGCCGCAGGCGCCCTGGCCGCCGCCCGCGTTCGCGCGGCTTTCGGCTTGGGCGCCGGCTTGGTGCCTGGCTTGGCCTCCTGCTTCGGCAACGGCGTGGCTTCCATCTCCGCCGCGTCAAGGCCGGCGCGTTCCTCCGAATCATGCTCCTTGATCAGCAGCCAGCTCTCGCCGCGCTCGCCCGGGCGCGGCTTCAGCCGTATCAGCACGAAGCGGCCGTGCAGGCGGGCGCCGTCGAGCGTGAACTTCATCTCGCCGCGCCCGATGTCGGCAGTCGCGTCGCCCACCGGATTCCAGGTGCCGCGGTCCCAGATCTCCACCTTGCCCGCGCCGTAATTGCCTGCCGGGATCACGCCCTCGAAGCCGGCATAGTCCAGTGGGTGGTCCTCTGTGCGCATGGCCAGCCGCTTGTGCGCCGTGTCCATGCTGGGGCCCTTGGGCACCGCCCAGCTCCACAGCACGCCATCGTGCTCCAGCCGGAAATCCCAGTGCAGCCGGCTAGCCGCGTGTTTCTGCACTACGAAAACCGGCGCCGTTCCGGCGGCGGATGCGGGCCCAGGAGCCGGCTCCGGCGTCTGCCCGAAATCCCGCTTGCCCCGATACGCGGCAATCGATGTGTCGCGTGTCGCCATGACAATCAGCAACGTTGTTCGGCAGGGCAGGTTCCGCGCAGGCTCAGGGAACCAGAAGCAGGCGATGAGGTATCGTGTTGGAGCCATCCCCCGCGCGAACAAGGCCAGCATGCTCGATCAAGCCCAGGAACCCGGCGATTTCGCCATCACCGCGCAGATCTCGCTGGTGGAGCAGCGCTTCCGCACGCTCAAGCACAACGACATGTTCGGCGTGTTCGACCAGCGCGGCGACATACGCCCCGGGCCTGGCGGCACGGAAGGCCTGTATTTCAACGACACGCGCTATCTGTCCGAGTTCGAGCTGGTGGTGGCCAACCGTCAGCTCGTCCTGCTCAGCTCCACCCTGCGCGACGACAATGCGACGCTCACTTGCGACATGAGCAATCCCGACTTGCCGCATCTGTCGGGCGATGGCGAGGGGACAGCCGGGCTGGACAGCAACCTGATCCATGTCCGCCGCTCGCGCTTCCTGTGGCAGGGCGTCTGCCACGAGCGTATCTCCATACGCAATTTTGACGTCCTGGCGCACACCGTTCCGGTGGAGATACGCTACGGCGCGGACTTCGTGGACCTGTTCGAGGTGCGCGGCATGGCGCGCGCGCGCCACGGGCGCCACGAGCCGGCCGCTGTCACGCTGCAGACGGTGAGGCTCGCCTATACCGGGCTGGACAACCTGCGCCGGACCACCGATCTGCGTTTCAATCCGCCGCCCGAGCGCATCGACGAGGGGCGCGCGCTCTACCGCGTGGCACTTCCGGCGCACGGCCGCAGCCTGATCTTCGTGGAGATCGCCTGCGACACTCCGCCGGTCGCCTCGCCCGATACGGCCCGCCGGCCGGCGGACAGCTTCGTCAAACGGATGATCGAGCAGCGCCGCTGGACCCGCCAGCGCAGCGCCAGTGCGGCGGGCATCGAGAGCAGCAACGAGGTGTTCAACGAGGCGATGCGCCGGGCGATCAGCGACCTGACGATGCTGACGACGGAGATGCCGACCGGCCCTTATCCGTATGCGGGCATCCCGTGGTTCAGCACCGCCTTCGGGCGCGACGCCATCCTGACCGCGCTGAACGTGCTGTGGATGGACCCGGCGATCGCCGCCGGCGTGCTGCGTTACCTCGCCGCCAACCAGGCAACCACTACCGATGCGGCGTCCGATGCCGAGCCGGGCAAGATACTGCACGAGGTCAGGCGTGGGGAGATGGCGGAACTGGGCGAGGTGCCGTTCCGCCGCTACTACGGCAGCGTGGACGCGACCCCGCTGTTCGTCATGCTGGCCGGCGCCTACCTCGATCGCACGGGCGACCTGCCGACAGTGGCCGCCCTGTGGCCGCAGATACGGGCCGCCCTCGGCTGGATGGACGGCTACGCCGACCGCGACCCGGACGGCTTCGTCAGCTACTTCCGCCAGACCGACGAGGGCCTGGCAAACCAGGGCTGGAAGGACAGCTTCGACAGCATCAGCCATGCCGACGGCACGCTCGCCGCGGGGCCGATCGCACTGGTGGAGGTGCAGGGCTACGTGTTCGCGGCGCGCCGGGCGGCCGCCGGCATCGCGCGCGCCATGGGTCACGCGGATGCGGCTGCCGCCGAGGACGCGAAGGCCGCGCGGTTGCAACAGGCGTTCGAGCTGAAGTTCTGGTGCGAGGAGCTGGACACCTACGCGCTGGCGCTGGACGGCGCGCGCCGGCCCTGCCGCGTGCGTGCGTCCAATGCCGGGCACTTGCTGCTGACCGGCATCTGCTCGCCGGAGCGCGGCCTGCGCGTGGCGGAAAGTTTGATGGCGAGCCGCTCTTTCAACGGCTGGGGTATACGCACGCTGGCCTCGAGCGAGGCGCGCTACAACCCAATGAGCTACCACAACGGCAGCGTCTGGCCGCACGACAACGCGGTGATAGCCCTCGGCCTGTCGCGCTACGGACTGAAACAGCAGGTGGCGCGTATCTTCTCCGGCCTGTTCGACGCGGCGCTGTATGTGGACCTGCGGCGTCTGCCCGAGCTGTTCTGCGGCTTTGCGCGCCGCCGCGGCCAGGGACCCACGCTGTACCCCGTCGCGTGCTCGCCGCAGGCCTGGGCGGCCACGGCGCTGCAGGCGGCGCTGGGCGCGAGCCTCGGCATACGGTTCGATGCGCAAGGCTGCAGCGTGGTGTTCGACAGACCGCTTCTGCCGGACTTCCTCGACGTGATCACCTTGCACAATCTGGCACTAGGCGAGGCGCGGATTTCCGTGGTGTTGCGCCGTGTCGGGACCGAGGTGGCGATGAACGTGCTGGCGCGGACCGGGGAGATCCACGCTGTGCTGCGGAGTTGAGAAAGGCAGCAAGGCCTTCTTTTTTGCAAAAAAGAAGCAAAAAACTTTTGATCCGTTTGCTGGTCTGATCGATCGCGACGTTTTGAGCCTTTCGGTGCGCTGATGTTGCCGTAGCGAGCTCTGGAGGCTGCTGCCTTCGGCAAAAGACGGGGACTAGAGCGCTCTGGCTAATCGGTGCAAGTTCGGGGTTTCCGAGCGAAGCCGGCTGTTCAGGGGTTCAGAATAGTAGCGGCTCACGAGAACAGCCGTGGTGACGGAGAGGATGAAATAGGCGGGCAGCAGCAGAAGCTTGGTTTGCTCCGTTGCTGCTTCAGGCAGCCAAGTGGTCCGAAAAATGCCTAGCAGGACCAGGTGGAACAGATACAGCTCGTAGCTCAACTGGCCACAGCGTCTTAGCGGCGCCAGGACCGCGCTTCCGCGTGGCGCAGCATTCCCGGCTTGCGTTTGGACGACCAGTAGAATGGCGGTTCCGAATGCCATGAGAGTGACCCCGTAGACAGCTGTCTTGGCGATCGAGCCGGAAAGGTAGAACCAAGTCATTCCTATCACGACGAGACTGAGTATCGGAAACCTCGATCGGGACGGCAACTGCACGTGCCTGCTGAGAACAGCCGCGCAGCAGCCGAACGCGATGGCGTCGAAGCAGGAGAGATAGGCGTTCAACTCGTCATATTCTGACACCTGGTGCGTGGCACGCCAGATCGGACCCAGAACGATGAACACGCTCCAGGCGACCAGGAGAAGGCCCTCTTTCCGCAGGAACACGCAGAGGATCGGGAAGCAGAGATAAAACACTTCCTCGATCGACAGAGACCATTGGACACAGAGGACATAGTTCACCCAGCCGACATGGCTCATCAACACGTTCATCCAGAACGTCAGCGAGGCGAGGTTGACGATCCAGAACGAGACGGGTCCGCCGAACTCGGGATGGTTTTCGAAGATGCCGATCTTCAGGGCAGCCAGGCCATTGACGATCGCAAGCAGGAGAAGCAGGCAGGGGAATATCCGGGCTGCCCGGTTTCGGTAGAACGCTGAAGCCTTTACCTTCGCAAGTCCGCCCCATCGCTTGCAGGCGTTCGAGGTTATCAGGTACCCTGAAATGACGAAGAACATCGTCACCGCGTAGTTGCCGTTCCTGAACACGGCGTGCAGGAAGCGCCATCCCGACATCTGCGAGACCGCTGTGTCGTTTATCAGGTAAGCGATCCAGAAATGGTGCAGAAGCACCAACACGATCGAGAGCCCGCGCATGGCGTCGATATGTGGGCTTCTCGTACTGACGCTCACCTGTTCCTTCCCCAGTCTGCCGCTTGCCATCTCACGGGCGTGCAGGCGGGGTGTCACTCTGGACGTGTCTCGGTCTGCCCGCTCCATCGACCGCCACCATCACGAACCGCGCCTTCGTGACCCGCTCGTGCCTGATAGGCAGCGTCCGCCGCGCCCATACGTCCACGTCCAACGTGATCGACGTGCGGCCGATGCGCACCAGCTCGCAGTAACAGCTGATCAGGTCGCCCACGCGGACCGGCCGCAGGAACACCAGGTCAGAGACGGCGACGGTGGCGACGCGGCCGGAAGCCAGCTCGTGGGCGGTGGAGCCGGCGGCCATGTCCATCATGCCCATGATCCAGCCGCCGAATATGTCGCCGGACGCGTTGGTGTCGGCCGGCACGGCGGGCACGCGCAGCGCCAGCTCGCCGTGCGGTGAGTCTTCCTCGCCGGCGGTGTTCAATGGTTCGGCCAGAGGCCGGGTGTCGCCACTTCGACGGAGTGGTTGTCGGGGTCGCGGAAATACAGGCTGGTGCCGCCGGCGGGCCAGGTGATGCGGCTTTCGACGGCCACGCGCTGCGCGGCCAGGTGGGCCGCCCAGGCCTCCAGCTCGCCCACCGGTATCGCGAAGGCCAGATGCAGCGTGCCAGTGCCGTCATGCGCGGGGATGGTGCCCTGCGGTGTGTGGCTTGGCTGGGCGGAGCCGCCTCTGGCGAACAGGAGCAGCACGCCGGCGCCGGGCACGCCCATGGCGCACATGCGGTCGTCACGCAGGAACTGCTCGAACCCCAGCACGCGGGCGTAGAAATCGTGGCTGGCGCTCAGGTCCGAGACGTAGAGCGAGGTCTCCAGTACGTGGCCGAGCCTCGGGACACGCATTCAGTGGCCCAGCAGGGTATAGACGAGGGTGGAGACCGGCTCCGGCTCGTCCGTGCAGCAGCCGTGGTGGAAGCTGACGATGGTAAGCCTGGCGCCGTCCTGCCTGACGCCGATCAGCGCGCCGCTGCCGAAGACGCTGCCCGTGCCGGCGTCCGACGTGCCGTAGGCATATTGCGTGCTGGTGATCTGGGCGCGCTTCAGCCGTGTGCTGCGCGGGTTCAGGAAGGGCGGGCCGGACCACCAGATGGCGTCCGTGATGGCGCCGTTGTCCGACCGCAGGCTCCAGGACGGCACGCGATGGATCAGGTCCATGCCGCGGTCCTGCACCTGGACGATGGAGCCGTCCGGCGCCGTGTAGGTGCCGGCGGTGAAGCGCTGGTAGACGATTGGCGGCGAGGGCTGCTGCGGCAGCTCGATCGGCTGGCCGCTCGGCACGGCTTGCAGCGCCACCTGCGCCGGGGGGGCGGACGGGCGC
>CAHJWU010000080.1 GCA_903643085.1 Rhodospirillales bacterium | reverse complement strand
TCGCGCACCGAGACCGCGGCCCAGCTGTTGTCGCTCAAGCTGCGCGAGGCAGTCGCCGCGCCGGTGGGCTACGCCGCGCCCTCGGGGATCGTGCAGCAGCAGAGCCTGCCGCCGCCGAGGTGAGGCCGTCGGCAATCACCCTAAACGCCGTCCGATACCGCCCAGACGGACGCGCCAGACACCTGCGCCCCAACGTCCGGCGACGGCGCAGACAAAGGCTTCTTTTTTCTAAAAAGACCTCGCTTCGCCCCCCCCCCAACACTCACGCGTCACCGCGAACGCGTGTCACCTGGCCTTCCTGGTGACCACGTCGGCCAGGTCGCCGACGTTCCTGAGTCCGTCGATCTCCCGCGTGTTCAGCTTGATGCCGAACCGTTCCTCGACCGACACCATGATCTCGATCTGCTTGAAGCTGTCCCAGCCCTCCACATCCCTGGCGGAGAGCTCGGGCGTCAGCTTCATGTCCTCGCGCAGGAACACGTCGTTGAATATCTCGGTGAGCTGTTCGTAGAGGCGGACCTGGTCGGTCATGGCGCGAAACCCTCGCTGAGATGAATGAGGGTGGTCTGCGGCGTGAACGCGGTCAAATCCAGCACGGCGGTGCGCGCGCCCGAAGGCCCGTCGGTGAGCGGGGCGAAGCCGAGCCTGTCGTAATGCTCGCGCACCATGCCGTTCCTTCCTGTGGGCAGGTACTCTCCCACCAGCCGCGCGGCGCCCAGCGCGCGCGCCTGCGCCGCCACCACATTCAGCGTGGTGCGTTCCACGCCGCGGCCGAGCACCCGGCAGCTCATCAGCCAGGTGTCGATCGTGACCGTGTCCGGCGCGGTGAGGCGGCCGATGACGACGGCGATCATGCCGTTGTCGCCGAAGCGGTCCAGCAGGCGCAGCTGCAGGCCGAACGCCTGCGGGTCCGCCGCCACCGCCGCCACGTCCGCATCCTGGTGACGGCGCGTGGTCAGGTTGAACTGGTTGGTCTTGTTGATGAGCTGCACCACGCGCGCCTGGCCCAGGCTGTCGAACCGGTTCCACACCAGGCGCATGTCCAGCGCGCGCAGGTAGCCCTCCATGTCCGTGGCCGCCGCGCGCAGCCCGTCGCGCGCGCGGTTGTCCTGGTACTGCGCGCCGCGTTTCAGATCGTCCGCCGTGATGCCCAGGCTTTCAAAATAGCCGGCATCCGCCAGCACGCCTGGCACGCGCGCCGGGTCGTCGTCCGGCACCTCGGGCACCGCCACCATGGGCAGCTGCTCGCGCACCAGGTTGCGCTCGAACGGGTTGTCGTCGAGGAACACCATCGCATCGAGCCCGATGTTCAGATCATGCGCGATGGCGCGCAGGTTGGCCGCCTTGTCGTCCCAGTTGGCACGGAAGCTCGCGATGTCCGCGCGCCGCAGCACCATGTCGGGGTGGCGCTCGAAGGGTTTCAGCGCGCAGGCGGCGTCGTTCTTCGAGCTCACCGCGAGTATCACCCCGCGGCGGGCCAGGTCCCGGGCGTAGTCCTGGACCGCGAGGAAGCCCTCGCCAAGCGGGCTGCCCTGGCCCAGCACGATGCCGTCCAGTCCGTCGTCGCCTATGGCGCCGCCCCACAGCGTGTTGTCCAGGTCCAGCACCAGGCATTTGGCTGAGCGGCCCCGGCGCGCGGCGATCACGCGCGCCACCAGCTCGCCATAAGTGGGCGACAGCGCAGGCGACACCTCCTGCCTGGAGCGGTGCCAGAGTGCCGGGTCATGCCAGTTGGCCATGCCGTCCCGCCGCGCCGCGTCGTCCACCGCCACCAGATCAACCCCCGTGGCGTCGGCTGCTTCCCGCAGCCTCTCGTTCAGCCGCGCCACGAAGCGCCCGCGCGAGCCAGGCAGCCGGTGCTCGTTGCTGCCGAGCAAGGGCGCGAACACGTCCAGCGCCGCCTGCTGCATAACCGGGCAGCCGAACGCGGCCTGGGCCAGCGTCCAGCAACGCCGGATGCGCGCCAGCGTGTCGGCCAGCATCGCCTCCCCCTCCGCCTCGGGCAGGGCGGCGTGCAGGCCCTGCGTGAGGTGGTACGCATCGAAGGCGAACAGCACGGCGTTCGGACGGAACCGATGCAGGGCGGACCCGCCGTCCAGCAGCTCCTGCAGATACTGGCCGTAGGCGTTCTCGTAGGTGGCGACGTGGATGTCCCGGCGCAGCCCGGCCACGCGTATGCCCGCATGCAGGTGCGCCAGCGTGGCCGAGCCGAGTATCGCCAGACGCACCGGCGTGGTGGCGGTCCCGTCAGGCACGGCGCCGTCAAGGGCGCGGCGGAGGGTCTCGTCGAGCGCGCTGGTGTGGGTGAAGTCGAGGCGCGCCTTGGCCAGGGCCACCGCTCGCGGCCAGGGATCGGCCGCGGTGGACAGGGCGCGCAGGCGTGCGCGCCAGTCTTCCACCTGCGGCAGCCAGCGGAGTTGCTCCAAATTGTCGGGTCTTTCGTCCGGTAGCGGGCACGGGAAGGCAGACGATCCTGCTTCGGAAGAACCCTCGCTCCCTGTCGGCGGACTTCGCCACGCCCGCCGGCAGGAACCGAATCCTCAGAAGAAAGCGCGTCCCTACCCCTTCGTCCTGTCCAGCCAGCCCGGCAACTGCCCCAGCACCAGGGCGCGAAACGCCGCGGCGGACTGGATCGCATCGGCGATCCGCCCCGCCGAGATCCTCGCACCCAGCGAGCCCTGGCTGGTGGCGGCCGAGAGCAGCCTGGCCGCCAGAGCCGGATCAGAAGAGCCGGATGCGGCCGCGGCGAGCAACCCCGTCGCGCCCGGCCCGCCAGGCGGCACGCGCGGCGTCAGCGACGCGAGCCGCGGCTCGGTGAGCTCGTATAACAGCTCGGCATGTTCCGAGTTACGGCTGATCACCGCAAGGTAGGGTATGATGCGGCCGTTCGGCACCTCGCCGGCTTCCGCGAACGCCACAGACCGGGCCACCAGCACAGGGTCCGTGGCGCCGGCCATGGCGGTGAAATACCGCAGCTTCTCTTCCGTGCTGGTGGCCGCGATGCCGAGCCGCCTCAGCGTGTCGTAGGTCGCCTGGTCCGCGGTGTGACCCACCATGGCCAAAACAGGCGTGCGCAGGTCGGGCGACAGCGCGGCCGGATCGCGCACGAACGCGTCGAAACGGCGGTGAGCCTCCGCAAGGGTCGCCGGGTCCCGCAGCACGCCGAGTGCGGCGATGAGCTGCGGACGCAGCAGCAGGTCCACGAACGGCTCGCCCGGTCTGGCGTCCCACCCGAGGCGGGCGGCGGCCGGGCGTATCAGCCCGGCGGCGAACGCGGCGAAACGCGCCCGCAGCGGCGAGCCGATCAGCGCCCCGTCCAGCCGTTGCAGGTGGGAGATCGTGTCCGTCCACACAGCGATGTTCTGCTCGTCCCGCAGCTTGCCCAGCAGGTCGAGGTAGTCGGACAACTGGCCACGGTCGGCCACGAACAGCGCGAACTGGTCGCCCAGCAGGTTGGCCCGGTCGGTTGCCGCGAGGGACGGCAAGGCCTTCGCCAGCGCCTGCAACGAAGCCGCATCGTATTGCGTGCGGTAGTAGCCGTTCTCGCCCAGGTTCGTCTCTATCGGCGCGTCGCAGGCGCCTGCCTGCACGCTGGCGGCCGCACCCTGCAGCAGCACGTGCTGCACGGCCGCACCAGGCCCGCCGATCGTCACCGGGATGATCCAGTTCATCGGCTTTGGATGCGGGTCGTGTATGGCGAAGCGGTCCTGGGTCAGCGTCAGCAGCGCGTGGCCGCCGCTGCAGGCACGGGCCACGTGCACCAGCGGAATGCCTGGCTGCTCGGTGAAGGTGGCGGCCACCTTCGCCACGTCGCTGTGCGCGGCGGCACCGAGCGCGCTCCAGAGATCCGCGCTGGTGGCGTTGCCGTACGCATGCGCCTTCATGTAGCCGCGCAGGCCCGCGCGGAACACGTCCGGCCCGATCCAGTCCTCCACCATGCGTATGATCATGCTGCCTTTCTGGTAGCTGATCTGGTCGAAGGCGGATTCCGCCTCCGTCTCGTCGCGTATCACCTGCTGTACGGGATGCGTGGTGGGCAGCGCGTCCTGCGCCATCGCCTCCTCGCGCGCGCCGTGCTGACGCTGCCATATCTGCCAGTCGGGGTGCAGGTGGTCGGTCACCTTCCAGCCCATCCAGGTGGCGAAACCCTCGTTCAGCCAGATGTTGTCCCACCAGCCCATGGTCACCAGGTCGCCCGACCATTGATGCGCCATCTCGTGCGCCACCACGTAGGCGATCTGCTGGCGCGTGGCCGGCGCCGAGATCTTCGGGTCGAACAGCATCGCGTCGTCGATGAAGGTGATGGCGCCCCAGTTCTCCATTGCCCCGGCCTCGTAGTTTCCGGGCACGGCGATCAGGTCTAGCTTGGGCAGCGGGAAACGCACGCCGAAATACGCGTCGTAATACGGCAGCACGTGCTCTGCCACGTCCAGCGCGTAACGCGCCTGGTCCTGCCGGCCGGTGGGGGCGTAGGCGCCCATCCTTACGCCGTCTGCCTCGCCCGGCACGGCCGTCATGTCACCGGCCAGCAAGGCCAGCAGGTAGGTGGACATGCGCGGCGTCGCATCGAACAGCACTGTCTGCCGCCCGCCCGGCACGGTGCTCGCGTGGCCAGGCATGTTGGACACGGCCTGCAGGCCCGCAGGCAGGGTCACGGAAAGATGGAACACCGCCTTGAACGCAGGCTCGTCCCAGCCGGGAAACATCCGCCTGGCATCGGCCACCTCGAATTGCGTGACCAGCATGCGCTTAGTGTCGCCCTGCGCGGTCCTGTAGTCGTCGTAATAGATCCCGTTCGGCGTCTGCGGGATCGGGCCGGTGTATGCGATGTCAAGCGAATAGGCGCCGGGCGCCACCGGGCGGTCGAAACGCAACGTCGCCGTCTGCGCGTGCTCGTCTTGGGTGATCCTCGCCTGGCCCACGCCCTCCAGTGCCGCGCGGCCCATTGTCAGGCCGGCCTGGTTCAGCGTGATGCTGTCCGTGGCGGCGCGCACGTGCAGCCGTATCACCTCGCTTCCCACGAGCGTCAGCCTGCTGAGGTCCGGCGTGATGTCGATACGGTAGTCGTCGGGCACTACGGTCTTCGGCAGCTTGCCAGGCGCCGCCGCGAAGCTGAACGGCGCTTCGGCGTGGGCGGCGGACAGGATGAAGCTGGATGCCAGCAGGGCGAGTTTGCGCACGGCGTCTACTCCGAAAGAAAGCAGGGCGTGGCCCTCGCCTCGATTGTTCTACGAACCTTGACGGCCCCCGTCCCGCGGAACTCTCCGCGGGCCTGGCGATCCAACCGCTGATCGCTGTCGGCCAGCCCGCAGCCCGCCGCCGGCACCCTCAGGTCAGCCGACCGGCCTATCCCGTCTGGGGTGTCGCCCGTGGTGGAGCGCGGTCAGGGCGACGCGCGGCCGGACCGCGACCCATCCTGCGCCGCAGGCTCTGGCCTGGCGGATGTGATCGGTCCTGTAGCGGCAGGCAGGCGCCGGGGCAGGCCGCGCGCGCTGGATAGCCTCATTCGGTGCGGTCCCTCTCTGGTCGGCGCACCCTAGCCGGACGCAAACAGAAGGCAAGCCGTCCTCTCCTGAGAAACAGGAGCAAACTCCTGCCCCCTGCCTCCTGCCTAATGCCTGATGCCGGCCGGACCGGCGCCCGACCGCGTGGTCAAGACACTGCCCATCGCGGGAAAGCGCCCCCCGGCCCCGTCACTCAACAGGCAAAACCAGCAGGCTCATGGAATAGCCGGGCAGGATCACGTTGGCGGCGCCCGCGCCGAAAGCCACGTTGCCCACCCGGTGAATGGCCGTGAGGTCCGCGCCGGTGTAACTGTACATCGCGGCCACGCCGGCGCCCGTCTGCCCCGCCACCCTGACCGGCACCGCCAGTTCGCCCGTCGTCTTGTTTATCAGCACCAGGCTCAGCGCGTGCGGGTTGCGCAGCGCGCCGTAGGCGGACACCGCGCCCTGGTCGGCGCTGACCGTCTGCACGCCCGTGGCGCCCAGGCCGTGCCCCGCATTGTCCGCGTTGCGGTAGAGCAGGAAGCTGAACGCGATCGGATCGGTGGGCTGCGGCGGGTTCCACATCGTGGCCAGCCCCACGCCTTCGCGGCCGAAAATCCCCAGCACGTCGGCCTGCGCCAGCGCGTCGGTGATCAGCTTGTTGCCGCTGTCGATCGAGTATTCCGAAAACGCCAGTTTGGTGCCGGGATAATACTGCGCGATCCATTGCCGGAAGCGCGGGATGAGCTGCATCGGCCCGTCGAAGTAATACTGCTCCACCCACGTGCCGCCGTTATAGGCCGGGTCCCACAGCGTGCGCGTGGAAGCAAGCTGGCTGGCAGGATCGGTGAAGTTGAAATAATAATGCTCGTCGAAATAATCCAGCACGCGCCGCTTCCTCGCCGCGCCGAACGCGGCCATCTGCTGCAGGTAATACTGCCCGGCATAGAGGTTGTTCTGCGCGGCCGGCGAGCCGATCCAGCCGCCAAGCGTGAAGTCCGATGGCCCGAGCACCTGCGCGGAAGAGTCCTGCTGCTTGACGGCAAGCGCGTATTGCGCGCCCAGCGCGGAGATCGTCGCGTAATCCGCACCGTTCGGCATCACGTCGCGATGCGTGTTGCCCCAGCCGAACGGCTCGTTGTCGAGCTGGTAGAACTTCACGCCGCCTTTGCCCGCCTGCCCGAACGTGCCGACGAGGTGGGCCACCCAGGCCTTCTGAAACGCCGTCGTGTTGGCCACGTTGTTCGCCAGCACGTCGGTGTCGGTCAACTGCGCGCCCGCCGTGGTAAGGCTGTTGCCGCAGGACTCGCCCGCGGGAAAAACATACGGGTTGGTGGCCTGCTGGGGCCCGTAATCAGGCTGGTTGGTCGGCGTGCCGGTGACCGGAAAACTGCAGTTCCAGGCAGCCTCGCTGTTGATGTAGGGGATGATCGGTATCGTCAGCAGCGTGGCGCTGTGCGTCGCCTGGTCGGCGCGCACCAGCGCGTCCGGCGCGCCGCTCGGCACCGGGTTGGCGTTGCCGCCGCCCATGAAGAACCAGTCGAAGCCGGCGTTGCTGCTGTCAACCTGCCAGTTGTAGCGCGTGGTGCCGTCGCCGCCCCAGCGCAGCACGCCCAGCCGTGCCTGCGCCTGGAACGCCTGGCTCACCCCATACTCGGCCATGCCGTAGATGTAGGGGCTGATGGGATGCTGTCCGGCCGAAGGGTCCACGCTGATCGCCGGGCCGGCAGGCTGCGCGAAGGCGCCTCCGGCCAGACCAGCCAGGACAGCAGAGGCCAGAAAGCGTGCTCCGTACATCATCGCGCACCTCGTATCGTTACGGACAGGTTAAGCGCACCAGCTTCCGTTGTCACTACCTGAAGTTGTATCCAAAACGGATTTGCAACTTCCCGTCTCGCGTGTTCCGCAGAACGCCCCGCTGACTTACCCCTGCCGCCCCTCCACCAGATCCTGCACCACGCCAGGATCAGCCAGGGTGGAGATGTCGCCCAGCCCGTCCGTCTCGTTGGCCGCGATCTTGCGCAATATCCGCCGCATGATCTTGCCGCTCCGCGTCTTCGGCAGCCCCGGCGCCCACTGTATCGCGTCAGGCGCCGCGATAGGCCCGATCTCCCGCCGCACCCACGCCACGAGGTCGCGTCGCAAGGCGTCGCTGGGCTCCACCCCGTCCTTCAGCGTCACATACGCGTAGATCCCCTGCCCCTTCACATCATGCGGGAAGCCCACCACCGCGGCCTCCGCCACGTTGTGGTTGCTGACCAGCGCGCTCTCCACCTCCGCCGTGCCCATGCGGTGGCCGCTGACGTTTATCACGTCGTCCACCCGCCCGGTGATCCACCAGTACCCGTCGGCATCGCGCCTTGCCCCGTCGCCGGTGAAATACCTGCCCGGATACGTGGTGAAATACGTCTGCACGAAACGCGCATGGTCGCCGAACACGGTGCGCATCTGCCCGGGCCAACTGTCGGTGATGCACAGGTTCCCCTCCACCGCCCCCTCAAGCTCGCGGCCTTCCGCATCCACCAGCACAGGCTTTACTCCAGGCAGCGCAAACGTCGCCGATCCCGGCTTCAGCGCCACCGCGCCGGACACCGGGCTGATCAGTATCCCGCCGGTCTCCGTCTGCCACCAGGTATCGACGATCTGGCAACGCTCCTCGCCCACCACCCGATGATACCAGAGCCACGCTTCAGGATTGATCGGCTCGCCCACGCTGCCCAGCAGCCGCAACGAGCGGCGGGACGTGCGCAGCACCGGCGCGTCGCCCTCCCGCATCAGCGCGCGTATCGCCGTCGGCGCCGTGTAGAAGATGTTCACGCCATGCTTGTCGATCACCTCCCAGAAGCGCGAACTGGTGGGGTATGTCGGCACACCCTCGAACATCACCGTGGTCGCCCCATTGGCCAGCGGCCCGTACACGATGTACGTGTGTCCGGTCACCCAGCCCACGTCGGCGGTGCACCAGAACACCTCGCCCGGCCGGTAATCGAACACCAGCTCATGGGTGAACCCGGCCCACACCAGGTAACCCGCGATCGTGTGCAGAACGCCCTTCGGCTTGCCCGTACTCCCGCTCGTGTAAAGGATGAACAGCGGATCCTCCGCCCCCATCTCTTCAGGCGCGCACTCGGGAGATGCTGATTCGAGCAGCGCCGCGTAGCCATGGTCCCGCCCCGCCTGCATCGGCACCGCCGCCCCGGTCACGCCCACCACGATCACAGCCCTCACGTCGGGACACTGCGCCAGCGCCGCGTCCGCGTTCGTCTTCAACGCCACCGTCCGCCCGCCGCGCCGGCTCTCATCGGCGGTGATCAGCAGCGTGCTGCCGCAATCCTGCAGCCGGTTCGCCAGGCTGTCCGGCGAGAACCCGCCGAACACCACCGAATGGATCGCCCCGATACGCGCGCAGGCCAGCATCGCCACCGCCGCCTCCGGCACCATCGGCAGATAGATCGTGACCCTGTCGCCCTTCTTCGCCCCCAGCGCCCTCATCGCGTTCGCCAGCCGGCACACCCGCCCATGCAGGTCCCGGTACGTGATCTTCTCGCTCTGGCCTGGATCGTCGCCCTCCCAGATGATCGCCACCTGGTCGCCACGCTCCGCCAGATGGCGGTCCAGGCAGCTCACGGACGCATTCAGCCGCCCGTCCTCGAACCACTTGATCTGCACGTCGCCTTCGAAACTCGTGTTCTTGATGATCTCGGGAAACCGCACCCAGTCCAGCCGCCTGGCCTGCTCCGCCCAGAAACGGTCCGGATCGGTGGCGGCGTGGTTGGTCATCAGGCGCAACGGGGCGGCGCCGACGCCCGCGTCCGCGGCGACGGCGGGCGGAACGTGGAAGAGTAGCGTGTCTTCGGACATCTGCGCGCTTGGCTCCCGGTCAGGAAAGCAGTTCTTCTTTGAAGGGAACCAGAAAACCGCTGTCGGCCGGCGGCCTGAACTGCCGCCCGACATCGCAGAAATCTTCCGCTTTTTCAGAAAAGACGGCCCTGCTTTTGTTGTTTTATCACCAGGCCATCACGCACGCTGAACGCCACCGCCGTCAACCTCTCCCCACGGCACGGGCCGCGCAGACACACGCCGTCCGCGCGCCGGAACTCCGCCCCGTGCAGGGCGCAGACGATGCGCCCGTCCGCGCTCAGGAAGCGCCCCGGCGGCCCGTCCAGCGCCACGCCCAGATGCGGACACGCGTTGACATACACCGCCACCGCGTCGCCCGCCCGCACGGCGAACAGCCCGCCCGCCAGCGCCGTGCCGTCCGGCGGCACGTCCGCAAGCCGGCACAGCGCCTCGCTCACCCCGCCTGCGTGCCGCCCAGCTTGCAGATATGCGCCCAGAACACCGGCTCCACCGGCGCCACCGACAGCCGCGAATACTTCAGCAGCGCCAGCCCCTCCAGCGCCGGATCGGCCTTCATCGCCGCCAGCGTCACCGGCATCCTGAACGGCCGGACCGCCTTCATGTCCACGCAGACCCAGTCCCCTGCCTCCGCCGTGGGGTCAGGATACGCCGCCCGCACGACGCGCACGATCCCCACCACCTCCTTGCCGGTGTTGGAGTGATAGAAGAACGCCAGGTCCCCCACCGCCATCGCCTTGAGGTTGTTCTTCGCCTGGTGGCTGCGCACGCCGGTCCACGGCTCCACGTCGTGCGCCACCTGCATGTCCCAGGAGAACGACTCCGGCTCGGTCTTCACCAGCCAGTGGTTCACGCCACCTGGCTCCCGTCGCGGTACACCTGCCGGAACGGCCGGATGATCACCGACTCGAACAGCCCGGCCTTGCCGTAAGGGTCCGCCTCGGCAAATCCCGCCGCCGCCGCCCGGTCCGCCACATCGACGATCAGCAGGCTGCCGCACGGACGGTCATCCAGATCCAGCAGCGGGCCGGCCTGCACGATGCACGCCTCGTAGGTCTGCAAGTAGGCGAGGTGGCTGCCCCTGGCGGCCAGGCGCACGTCCAGGCTGCCTGGCTTGTCTGTGCAGATCAGGACGAACAGCATGTATCGGCGTCTCGCTCGCAACAATCAGGCAAGAAAGGCCTGCTTTTTCAAAAAAAATGAAGCAAAAAACTTTTGCCTCCGCTGTAGCTGCCCAACCCGGACAGGTCCGCGACAGCGAAGTCAAAAGTTTTTCGGTCCTTTTTTCAAAAAAGGACTGCTTGCCTTCCTTGCTTGCCCCACCTGAATGGACACAAAGCCAAGCTCTGCTAGGATCGCCAGGTGGATGCCACGACAAGCCTAACCGCCCCGCCCGCCCGCCGCAGCCTGCACAGGTTCGCCAACCCCGGCCGCTTCCTGCGCCTGGCCGCGCGCCTGCAGCCCTGGCTCACCTGGCCGGCCCTGCTGATCACCGGCGCCGGCCTGTTCTGGGGCCTGTTCCTCTCGCCCGCGGACTACCAGCAGGGCGACGCGGTGCGCATCATGTACATCCACGTGCCGTTCGCCTGGCTCTCCATGCTCGGCTACACCGGCCTGGCCGCGGCCGCGGTGCTCTCGCTCGTCTGGCGCCACCCGCTGGCGGACCTGGCCGCTGCCGAGATCGGTCCCGTCGGCGCCGCCGTCGCCGCCCTGTGCCTGGTCACCGGCAGCCTCTGGGGCAAGCCCATGTGGGGCGCCTGGTGGGTGTGGGACGCAAGGCTGACCAGCGAACTCGTGCTGTTTTTCCTCTATTGCGGCCACATCCTGCTGATGCGCGCGTTCGACGACCAGGAGCGCGGCTACCGCGCCGGCGCCATCCTCGCCCTCGTGGGCGTGGTGAACCTGCCGGTCATCCACTACAGCGTCACCTGGTGGAACTCGCTCCACCAGGGCAACAGCATCGGCCTGACCGGATCGAACACCATGGACAGCCGCATGCTCTGGCCGCTGGCGATCGCCGCACTCGGCACCACATTCGGGTTCGGCGCCATCGTGGTCGCCCGCCTGCGCGCCGCGGTCATGGAGCGCCGGCTGCGCGGATTGCTGATGGCCCAGGCGGAGAGCGTCGCATGATAAACCCACTCACCTACGACCACGCGGGCTACGTCGCCGCCGCCTACGGCCTGTTCGCCGCCGCCA
>CAHJWU010000079.1 GCA_903643085.1 Rhodospirillales bacterium | reverse complement strand
CGTGCCCCGCTGGCGGCGGGCCTGGCCGCCGGCGCACGCGGCGTGTAACCGCCGCCGCCGCTCTCGCCAGAAAAGCTGCTGCCGCCCTCGCTGTTGCGGCCGCCCAGCAAGGTCAGCTCACCCCTGAAACGGCCGAGCACGACTTCGGTCGTCTCGCGCTCCTGGCCGTCCTTGTCGGTATATTTCCGGCTCTCCAGCGTGCCCTCCACATACACCGTGGAGCCCTTCTTCAGGTACTTCTCGGCGATCTCGCCCAGCTTTTCGTTGAAGATGGCGATGCGGTGCCACTGCGTCTTGTCCTTCCGCTCGCCGCTGTTCTTGTCGTTCCACGATTCGCTGGTGGCGATCGAGAAGCTGACCACCTTGCCCCCATTCTGCATGGTGCGCGCCTCCGGATCGCGGCCCAGATTGCCGATCAGGATCACCTTGTTCACGCTGCCTGCCATGTCCGCCTCTTGTGCTGTTCCAGCGGTATTACCCCAGAGCGCTGCGCCGGACAAAGCAAGGCAAGCAGTTCTTTTTTGAAAAAAAGAACCAAAAAACTTTTGCTCCCTGTCGGCGGCTGTTGAACGCTCCGCGACAGCGGGATCAAAAGTTTTTTGCTTCTTTTTTTCAAAAAAGAAGGCCTTGCTTCCTCCCTTTCTCCGGAGCCCCCACCCGCATGCCCCATCCCGCCTTCAACCTGACCGGCAAGACCGCGCTCATTACCGGCGGCAACGGCGGCATAGGACTTGGTATGGCGGAAGGCCTGGCGATGGCTGGCGCCGACATCGCCATCTGGGGCACCAACGAGGCCAAGAACGAGGCCGCCCTCGCCCAATTGGCCAGACACGGCACCAGGACCGCCGCCTTCAGCTGCGACGTGGGCGACGAGGCAGCCGTCATCGCCACCTTCGCCCAGACCGTGGCGCAGTTCGGCCGGGTTGACGGCTGCTTTGCCAACGCCGGCGTAGGCGGCCGCGGCACGCCAAGCTTCGGCGAGATCTCGCTCGAAGAATGGCACCGGGTCCTGCGCGTCAACCTGGACGCTGTCTTCCTCACTTTGCGCGAAGCCGCCCGCCACATGGTCGCTCGCGGCGGCGGCGGCGCGCTCGTGGCCACCTCGTCGACGGCCGCCATCATGGGCGCCGCCCGCAACGAGCATTATGGCGCCTCCAAGGGCGCCCTCCTGTCGATGACACGCGCGCTCGCCGTGGAATACGCCCGCCACGGCATACGCGCCCACTCCATCCTGCCTGGCTGGGTGGAGACGGAGATGACCGCCGACGCGTTCGCCAGCGAGCGCTTCGCCAACAACGTGAAGCCCCGCATCCCGATGCGCCGCTGGGGCCAGCCGGCCGATTTCGGCGGCATCGCTGTATACCTGCTCAGCGACGCCTCGTCCTGGCACACCGGCGGCGACTTACTGATCGATGGAGGCTACACTATCTTCTAGGCGAGAAAGGCCTTCTTTTTTTCTGGGCTGTCGCGGACCTGTCCGGTGAGCTGCCGACAGGGAGCAAAAGTTTTTTGCTTCTTTTTTTCAAAAAAGAAGGCCTTCCTTGCCTCCCTTCCTTCAGGATCCCCGCCCCGTGTCATCCATAATAGTCCGAGGTGCGAGAGAGCATAACCTCAAGAACATCGACGTGGAGATCCCGCGCGACCAGCTCACCGTCATCACCGGCCTGTCCGGCAGCGGCAAAAGCTCGCTCGCCTTCGACACGATCTACGCCGAGGGCCAGCGCCGCTACGTCGAGTCGCTGTCCAGCTACGCCCGCCAGTTCCTAGAGCTGATGGGCAAGCCGGACGTGGACAGCATAGAGGGCCTCTCGCCGGCCATCTCCATCGAGCAGAAGACCACCAGCCGCAACCCGCGCAGCACGGTCGGAACCGTCACCGAAATACACGACTACATGCGCCTGCTCTGGGCGCGCGCCGGCATCCCCTACTCGCCCACCACAGGCGAGCCGATCGAGGCGCAGACGGTCAGCCAGATGGTCGACCGCACGATGGCGATGAAGGAGGGCACGCGCCTGCTGCTGCTCGCCCCCGTGGTGCGTGACCGCAAGGGCGAATACCGCAAGGAGCTGGCCGAGCTGCAGCGCCGCGGCTTCACCCGCGCCAAGGTGGACGGCACGCTCTACGACATCGCCGACGTCCCCGCCCTGAACCGCAAGACAAAGCACACGGTGGAAGCCGTGGTGGACCGCATCGTGGTGCGCGCCGGCGCCGAGCAGCGCCTGGCCGACAGTTTCGAGACCGGCCTGGGCATGGTGCCGGACGGCATCGTCTACGCCGAGGACGCCGACACGCAGCAGCGCACGGTGTTCTCCTCGCGCTTCGCCTGCCCCGTCAGCGGTTTCACCATCGAGGACATCGAGCCACGCCTGTTCAGCTTCAACAGCCCGCACGGCGCCTGCCCCGCCTGCGACGGGCTGGGCATGGAGACCTTCTTCGACCCCGCCATGGTGATCCCCGACGAGCGCCGCAGTCTGGCCGAGGGCGCGGTGGCGCCCTGGACCGGTGCGATGAGCCCGTATTTCGACCAGACGCTGCAAAGCCTGGCCCGGCACTTCAAGGTCACCACACGCACCCCATGGGCCGAGCTGCCGGAGCACGTCCGCCTGGCCTTACTGAACGGCACCGGCGCCACGCCCGTGGAGATGACCTACAAGGACAGCGCGCGCGCCTATTCGGTGACCAAGCCGTTCGAGGGCGTCCTGAAGAACCTGGACCGCCGCTGGCGCGAGACGGACAGCGCCTGGGCGCGCGAGGAGATGAGCCGCTACCAGGCGGAGAAGCCCTGCGCGGTCTGCCTTGGCGCCCGCCTCAAGCCGGAAGCCCTGGCCGTCAAGATAGACCGCCGCACCATCGCCGAGGTGTCCGACTTCTCGATACAGCACGCGCTGGCCTGGTTCCGTACCGTGGAAGCCACGCTCACCCCGCAGCGCGCCGAGATCGCCCGGCGCATCCTGCGCGAGATAAACGAGCGCCTGCAGTTCCTGGTCGATGTCGGCCTGAACTACCTCAGCCTGTCGCGCGGCTCCACCACGCTGTCCGGCGGCGAGAGCCAGCGCATACGCCTCGCCAGCCAGATCGGCAGCGGCCTCACCGGCGTGCTCTACGTGCTGGACGAACCCAGCATCGGCCTGCACCAGCGCGACAACGAACGCCTCCTCGGCACGCTCAAACGGCTGAAATCGCTCGGCAACACCGTGCTCGTCGTCGAACACGACGAGGACGCGATACGCCAGGCCGACTACCTGATCGACATGGGCCCGCGCGCCGGCATGAACGGCGGCCACGTCATCGCCAGCGGCACGCCGGAGGAGGTGGCCGCCAACCCCGCCTCGCTCACCGGCGACTACCTCTCCGGCCGCCGCGGCATCGCCATTCCCGGGAAGCGCCGCCCCTACGACCGCAAGCGCCTGCTCACCGTGGTCGGCGCCACCGCCCATAACTTGAAGGAGGTCACGGCCAGCTTCCCGCTCGGCACCTTCACCTGCGTCACCGGCGTCTCAGGCGGCGGCAAATCCACCCTGGTGATCGACACGCTCTACAGGGCCGCTTCCCGCAAGCTGATGGGCTCGGGCGAAGTGCCCTCCGCCCACACGCGCATCGACGGCTTGGGCGAGCTCGACAAGATCATCGACATCGACCAGTCGCCGATCGGCCGCACCCCGCGCAGCAACCCCGCCACCTACACAGACCTGTTCGCCCCGATACGCGACTGGTTCGCTGAACTCCCCGAGTCCCGGGTGCGCGGCTACAAATCCGGCCGCTTCAGCTTCAACGTCAAAGGCGGCCGCTGCGAGGCCTGCCAGGGCGACGGCGTGCTGAAGATCGAGATGCACTTCCTGCCGGACGTCTTCGTCACCTGCGACACCTGCCGCGGCGCCCGCTACAACCGCGAGACCCTGGAGATCAAGTTCAAGGGCCACTCGGTCGCCGACATCCTGTCGATGACGGTGGACGAGGCGCAGCCGCTGTTCTCCGCCGTCAACCGCATCAACGACCGCCTGAGCATCCTGCAGCGCGTGGGCCTCGGCTACATCAGCCTGGGCCAGCAATCCACCACGCTGTCGGGCGGCGAGGCGCAGCGCATCAAGCTCGCCAAGGAGCTGGCCCGCCGCGCCACCGGTCGCACGCTCTACATACTGGACGAGCCCACCACCGGCCTGCATTTCGAGGACACCCGCAAGCTGCTGGAGGTGCTGCAGGCCCTGGTGGACCAGGGCAACACCGTCATAGTCATCGAGCACAACCTGGAAGTCATCAAGACCGCCGACTGGGTGATCGACATGGGCCCGGAAGGCGGGGACGGCGGCGGCCGCATCGTGGCCGAAGGCACGCCGGAGACGATCGCCGGCATCGAGGAGAGTCACACCGGGCGCTTCCTGGCACCTCTGTTGCCGGAGCAGCCGCGCGCCAGGCAGCGCAGGCGGGCGTGAAAGCAAGCCTCCTTTCAAGCAGGCAGGTCTTGCCCACCCGTGTTCTGCCATGCGTAACAAACACTAGCATTTCGTTGTCGATTTGTTAATATATCGAATGTAGAACGGCAGGGCAGCGCGTGGGCGCTGCGTGTGGAGCGAGGAACAGGCTACGCAACCGAGCACCATCCCCGCAGGCCTATCCGAGATAGAAAGGGAGCTGGCGCATCCGCGTCTCTCGGCGCGTTTCTACGATCCTGCGCTGGAACACAGCTACCTGCGCGAACAGCAACTGGCCGCCAGGCTGCACAACCGCATCGTGGTCTGCATCGTGGCTGCGATTTTCGATGTCATCATCATCTCCGAAATCCGCGCCAGCCCGGAGGTGCTGGGCCTGTCCGCCCTGTTACGTTTCGCCGTCCTCACGCCTGCGGCGCTGGCCTACGTCGTGCTGGACTGGCGCGGACTGCTCACCAAATGGATCCCCCTCATTGTCGCCACCCTTCTGATCGCGCCGACGATGATTGCCGCGCTGGAAGCTGCCCGGACCACCAGCCCGTCCGCCCTGGCGAATTTCACGAGTGTTCCTCTCCTGCTTCTGGCGGTCATCGCGTGCCGGCTCGGCATGCGCCAAATCGTCACGATCAACGCCGTCTCCTGCCTGTCCTACATCTGGACGGTGCTGAACGCGCCTTTCGTGCCGCCTGACATGGAAGCGTCGCTGATCCTGAAGGATCTGGCCATCTGCATAGGCACGCTTGTCTTCGCCTGGCGTATCGACCTGCGGGACCGGAAAGTCTTCCTGTTCACCAGCCAGGCCGTGCTCGGACGGGAGATGCTGGCCGCGCAGAACCGCACTCTCGCCCGGCTCAGCCAGGTGGCCGCGCTCACCGGCCTGGGCAACCGTCGCTGTTTCGACGAGACGATGGCCACGTTCTGGGCCGCCGCCGCCGCCAAGCCCGCGACCATCACGTTGATCCTGTTCGACATAGACTGCTTCAAGCAGTTCAACGATGCGCTGGGCCACCAGGCCGGGGACGAATGCCTGGGCGCGGTGGCGCGGACGGTGGCACGCTGCCTGCGCGACGAGCGTGACATACTCGCGCGCTACGGCGGCGAGGAGTTCGGCATCATCCTGCCCAACACGTCCATCGAGGAAGGCTGCGCCGTGGCCGAGCGCGTGCGCCTCGCCGTTCTCGACCGTGCCCTGCCCCACCCGGGCGGCGGCCCGCATCATGTCATCACCATCAGCCTCGGCGTCGCCACTGTCCTGGCACCAGGGCAGACATCGTCATCACTGGTGGAAGCGGCGGACCAGCAACTCTATCTGGCGAAGCGGCATGGCCGGAACCGCGTGGAGGGCGCCCGGCAACGCGTCCGGTTGGAGGCGCTCAAGTAGGACGGCCGGGAGCAAAAAGCTTTGTCGCGGATGCTGTCCTGCCGCCCGGCTTCGTCTCAGGCCGACCGGCTGTTGCTGCAGGCGCGAGAAAGCAAGAGGTTCTGCCCTCCCTTGCAAACACGTCCGCCGCCAGCTTCCGTAGACCGGTATCGCAACGCCTCGTGCAACAAGACACACCCGCATGCTGTCGCGCAACAATAACACTTCCACCATCGCGCAGGACGGTCACAGGGCGTAGAACCGCGCAGGCATGAGCAGGTTGAACCCCACAATCCGAGGCGCGGTGCTGGTGCAGCCAACAGCGGCCACGCCCGTGTCGCGCAACAGCCACGCCCTGCGCCAGCTGCGCGCCGTGCGCCGGATTTCCAGCGTGTGCCTCCTGACACCGCTCGCCTGCGTCCTGCAGGCCGTCTTCCTGGTCACGCGCGCGCCCGCCCGTGTCAGCTTCGCCGCCTTTTACTGGCACGGCGTTGCCCGCCTGATCGGCTTGCAAATCCGCGTAATCGGCGCGCCGGTCGCGCGGCGCGCCGACCGGCCGGACCAGCGCGCGCTGATCTACGTCTGCAATCACGCAAGCTGGCTGGACATCCCGGCCCTCGGCGGCACCCTGCGTGCCTGTTTCGTCGCGAAAGACGACGTCGCCAGCTGGCCGATCGTCGGCACCATCGCCCGCCTCGGCCGCACCGTCTTCGTCAGCCGCTCCCGCCAGGGCATCGGCCGGGAACGCGACCAGATGCAGGAGAAGCTCGCCGGTGGCGACGACCTGATCCTGTTCCCCGAAGGCACCAGCTCGGACGGTTCGCGTGTCCTGCCGTTCCACTCCTCCTTTTTCGCCGCCGCCTACGGCCAGTCCCGCCCGCTGATCCAGCCCGTTTCCGTGGTGTACGACCGGCTGGCCGGCCTGCCGGTCAGCCGCAGCAGCCGCAGCGTGTTGGCCTGGTACGGCGACATGGAGCTGGCGCCGCATGTCTGGCGGGTGGCCCAGTGGCGCGGCAAGCGCGTCACCCTGCTGTTCCACACGCCGCTAGATCCGGCGGATTTCCCGTCGCGCAAGGCGCTCAGCCAGGCGGCCTGGCAGGTGGTGGCGGACGGTGCGGCGGCGCTGCGGCAGAACCGGCCGGCGCGGCCGCTGGAGGGTGTGCTGCCGGTGCCCGCGGGTGCGACTGTGTTTGCGTAGGCAGGCAGTTCTTTTTTGGAATTTGCTGCTCCCTATCGGCGGCTGCGGACAGCTCCGCGACAGCCCGATAAAAGTTTTTTGCTTCTTTTTTTAGTGAGCACCCATGGAGACGCGGATGTTCAGCACGGGAAACAGTTGACGGCGCAGCCGCGCCTCGCGATCTCTCCGCTCTTCCCCGCCCCAGGCGGGACAGAGCCGGAGCCCCGTCTGATGCCGACCCCGAAGCGCCTGCACGTTATAACCTGGGGCTGCCAGATGAACGCCTACGACTCCGCCCGCATGGCGGACGTCCTGGCCCCGCTCGGCTACGCCCCGGCCACGGCACCGGAAGACGCCGACATGGTCATCCTCAACACCTGCCACATTCGCGACCGCGCGACCGAGAAGGTGTTCTCCGAACTCGGCCGCCTGCGCGTCATCAAGGCCGCACGCGCCGAGGCCGGCCGCCCCACCATCCTGGCCGTTGCCGGCTGCGTGGCCCAGGCGGAAGGCGCGGAAATCCTCGCCCGCGCGCCTTATGTGGACATCGTGCTCGGCCCGCAGACCTACCACCGCCTGCCGGAGATGGTGGCCCAGGCCAGCCGTGCCGCCGGCGCCGTCATCAACACGGATTTCCCCGCCGAATCGAAGTTTGACCACCTGCCTGACGCCGCGGCCGCGCAGACCGCCGGCGGCCTGACCGCCTTTCTCACCATCCAGGAAGGCTGCAACAAGTTCTGCAGCTTCTGCGTCGTCCCCTACACGCGCGGCGCCGAGGCCAGCCGTCCGGCCGCCTCCATACTCGCCGAAGCCCGCCGCATGGTCGCCGGCGGCGCACGCGAGATCACCCTGCTCGGCCAGAACGTCAACGCCTGGCACGGCGAGGGCGCCGGCGGCACGCTCGCCGGCCTGCTCACCGCCCTGGCCGGGATACCTGGCCTGATCCGCCTGCGCTACACCACATCGCATCCGCGCGACATGGACGCGGCCCTGATCGCCGCCCATGCCAGCCTGCCCCAGCTCATGCCGTACCTGCACCTTCCCGTGCAGTCCGGCTCGGACCGCATGCTCGCCGCGATGAACCGTCGCCACACCGCGGCGGAGTATCTGGACATCGTCGGCCGCCTGCGCGCCGCCCGCCCGGACCTGGCGATGTCCTCGGATTTCATCGTCGGCCACCCCGGCGAGACGGAGGCCGATTTCGAGGCCACTCTCCAGCTCATACGCGAGGTGCGCTTCGCCCAGGCCTACAGCTTCAAATACTCCCAGCGCCCCGGAACGCCGGCCGCCGGCGCGCCCTTCCAGGTGGCCGAAGCAGAAAAGGATCGTCGCCTCCAGGCGTTGCAGGACCTGCTGCGCAGCCAGCAGGCGGCGTTCAACGCAAGCTGCGTGGGCCTCACGGTCCCCGTGCTGGTCACCGGCCCTGGCCGACACCCCGGCCAGATCGCCGGCCGGGCGCCCTGGCTGCAACCCGTTCACCTGACCGCTCCAGCCGCGCTGATCGGTCAGGAGATCCCGGTGTGCATCGTCGCCGCGCACACCAATTCCCTGTCCGGAGAGTTCCTCAAGGAGAAGGCCTGCGCTTGACCCAAATCATCCCCGCCGCCCCTGCCCCGGCGCCCGGCCGCGCCATCACGATCAACTTCAACGATAACGCCCTGTTGCCATTGCTGCTCGGCGATCACGATCGGCACCTGGTAAGGCTGGAACAAGGGTTCGGCGTACGCCTCGCCTGCCGCGGCAACAGGGTGAACATCAGCGGCGAGCCGGACCGCGTACAGGCCGCCGAAGCCGCCCTGCAGGGCCTCTACAGCCGGCTGCAGAAGGGTCAGAGCGTCGCCGCCGGTGACGTGGACGCAGCCATACGCCTGATGAACCGGACCGACGAAGACCCCCGCCTGCCGCTCTCTGACCTGCCCGCCATACGCACCCGCCGCGGCGCCGTGGGCTCCCGCTCGCCGGGCCAGACCACCTATATAGAGACGCTCGCCAGGCACGAGATGGTATTCGCCCTCGGCCCGGCCGGCACCGGCAAGACCTACCTGGCGGTGGCCCAGGCCGTCGCCATGCTGCTGGCCGGCCGGGTGGAACGCATCGTCCTCTGCCGCCCCGCCGTGGAAGCCGGCGAACGCCTGGGCTTCCTTCCCGGCGACCTGAAGGAGAAGATCGACCCCTATCTGCGCCCGCTCTACGACGCCCTGCACGACATGATGCCGGGCGACCAGGTCATCCGCCGCATGGGCACGGGGGAGATCGAAGTGGCCCCGCTGGCCTTCATGCGCGGCCGCACGCTGGCCCACGCGTTCGTCATCCTGGACGAAGCGCAGAACACCACCGAGGCGCAGATGAAGATGTTCCTCACCCGCATGGGCGAGGGCACACGCATGGTTGTCACCGGCGACCTCACGCAGATCGACCTTCCCGCCGGCACACGCAGCGGCCTGCGTGACGCCGTGGAAACCCTCGAGGGCGTCCAGGGCATCGGCTTCGCCCGCTTCGGCGTGCGTGACGTGGTGCGCCATCCCCTGGTCGGCCGTATCGTGGACGCCTATGATCAGCGTGCGGCCGCGGCCCGGGAGACCACCCGGGGCCGTACGCGCCGGGAGAGTGATGGAACCGTCCAGTCCTAACCCCGCGCAAGCGGGGTTCCGACCTACCCAGCCCACCGTCCTCGTAGAGGATGCCGGCTGGCGCCGACTGGTGCCGGGCGCCGCCCGTCTTGTCGCCCGCGCAGCGATGGCTGCCGGCGGCGCCGGCACGGTGGTGCTCAGCTCCGACCGCGCGGTGCAGTCCCTCAACGCCCTGCACCGCCGCCGCAACAAGCCGACCAACGTCCTGACCTTCGATCTCGGCCCAGGCCCGGCCGGCGGCTTCCTGAGAGGCGACATCGTGCTGGCGCTGGGCACCGTCCGCCGCGAAGCCGCCGCCGCCGGCCGGCCGGTCGCTGATCACCTCGCGCATCTCGTCGTACACGGCGCGCTGCACCTGCGCGGACATGACCACCATCATGTGGGCGATGCGCGGCGCATGGAGATGGAGGAGGCGCGTATCCTAAGCCGGATCGGCGTTCCGAATCCGTGGAAGCGGCGATGAAGGAAGGCAAGGCAAGCGGTTCTTTTTTGAAAAAAAGAACCAAAAAACTTTTGCTACCTCGCCTGCATCAGGACACGCCCTGGTTCTGCCAGAACGCGGCTCTGCAAAACCGGCGCGCACCTATATGCCAGCGCAGTGACAAAAGTTTTTTGCTTCTTTTTTGCAGAAAAGAAGGCTTTTCCTATTTCTGTAGCGCCGCCGCATGAGCGACTCCTCAGGCACCACGCTGCTCAACCGCATAGGCGGCCTCCTGGGCGCCCGCACCCGCCGGCCCGACCACGGCGTGCGCGAATCCATAGCCGAACTCGTCCAGGAAGCCGCCGACGCCGGCGACACCGACGGCGAAGTTCCCGAACTCGACCGCCAGGAGCGCGCGCTCATCGCCAACGTGCTCCGCCTGCGCGGCGCCACCGCCGACGACGTGATGATCCCGCGCGCCGACATCATCGCCATGCCGATCGACCTCACCTGGGACCAGGCGGTCGAGCTGATACGACGCGAAGGCCATAGCCGGATGCCGGTCTACCGCGAGCAGCTCGACGACATCGCCGGCATGGTGCACATCAAGGACGTCTTCGCCTGGGACGGCAAACCCGATGCGTTCCGGATGGAGACAATCCTGCGAAAACCGCTGATGGTGGCGCCGCAGATCCCGGTGCTGGACCTGTTGCTGCAAATGCGCGTCGCGCGCGTGCATCTGGCGCTTGTGGTGGACGAGTACGGCGGCATAGACGGCCTGCTGACCATCGAAGACCTGGTCGAGACGATCGTGGGCGACATCGCCGATGAGCACGACGAGCATGACACGCCGATGGTCACCGAACGCGCCGATGGCACGCTGGACCTGGACGCGCGCATGAAGGTGGAAGATTTCGAAGCCCGCGTCGGCGCACTGCTGACCGAGGAGGAGCGCGACGCCGATATCGACACAATCGGCGGCCTGGTTTTCACACTGGCAGGGCGTGTGCCGGCACGCGGCGAGGTGATCTCGCACGTGTCAGGTGCGGAGTTCCGGGTACTGGACTCCGACGCGCGGCGGATACGGCGGTTGCGGGCGAAGTTGCCGGCTGCGGCGGCCTAGACAGAAGCGAGCTCGCTCGTTGAAAACCGCCAAGCTGCAAGGCTTCCGCTTTTTGAGGCAGCACTTTATGGCCCTGAACGATGCTCGTTATGTTCTATGAACGCAATTAAGTGCCGTTTGCATCTGCTTCCGCCCGTCTTAAGAGATTTGCCAAGTTGTTCCTCATAAGTACAAGTAGCTCCGCAAGCTCCAGCGTTAAATATTTGCCGATTACTACCCTGACGGGCTCGCCATTCAGATCGGCGGTGCTTACGACGTGAGTGAGATGAGTCGTACCGTCAGAGAAATCGTGCGGCTCCTGCTCGATCCTCCATGGTTCGCCAGGACGGCTCTTCTCGTGCGACGCCTTCAAACGGGCAAATAGCTGGATATCTTCAGGCAAGTAAACGTGCATTTCTGCGACGCCGACCGAACGTCGGAAACAGGACCGCCGCGTTATTGGAACCGCCAAATTCGCGGCTCAGGAGCCGGAGTGAGCCGAAATCCGCGACAGCGGAGTCAAAAGTTTTTTGCTTCTTTTTTTCAAAAAAGAAGGCCTTACC
>CAHJWU010000078.1 GCA_903643085.1 Rhodospirillales bacterium | reverse complement strand
CGTTACGGCCGAAGCCGGCGCCGAAGTCCACCATCCAGTCCGGCCGGCCGCCGCCGCCTTTGCCGCCCACCGCCACGCTGGCCGCGCGCACCAGGTCCACCGCGTTGAAACGCGAGGTCAGGTCCGGCGAGACGGCGACCACGATGCTGGCCTTGCCATCCGCGGTGGAGACCAGCGCCACCACGCCGGCCGCGATCTGCTTGCCTATGGCGTCGGCCAAGCCCTTCAGCTCGCGTGCCGGGACGTCGCCCAAATTGCGGGCGGCCAGGCGTATGCCGCCTATGTCCTCCACCTCGGAGGCGGTGGCGCCGGTGGCGAGCTTCTTCTGCAGCTCGCTGACCTGGCGTTCGAGGCGGCGGCGGTCCTCGATCAGGGCGGCCACGCGGTCCGGCACCTCCGCCGGGCTGGCGCGCAGGGCCACGGCCACGTCGGTCAGGCGGCGGTCGTTTTCAGCCATCAGGGCTTCCGCGGCCGCACCCGTGACCGCCTCGATGCGGCGCACGCCGGCGCTGACCGCGGACTCGCCCACGATGCGGAATAGGCCGATGTCCCCGGTGCGCCGCACGTGGGTGCCGCCGCAGAGTTCGATCGACCAGGCGGGCTTGGCGTCATCGCCGGTGCCCATGGCGACCACGCGGACCTCGTCGCCGTATTTCTCGCCGAACAGGGCCATGGCGCCTTCGGCGACGGCGGCTTCGGGGGTCATCAGGCGGGTGGTGACTTCGCTGTTCTCGCGTATGCGGGCGTTGACCACGGCTTCCGCGGCGGCGAGCTCGTCCTGTGTGACAGGCCTGGTGTGGCTGACGTCGAAGCGCAGGCGGTCAGGCGCGTTCAGGCTGCCTTTCTGCTGGACGTGGGTGCCCAGCGCGCGTCGCAGCGCCTCGTGCAGCAGGTGGGTTGCGCTGTGGTGGGCGCGTATGGCGCCGCGCCTTGAATGGTCCAGCTCGGCCAGCACGGGCTGGCCCACGCGCGCCTCTCCCTGCTCTACGCGGCCAACGTGGGCGAACACGTCGCCAAGCTTCTTCTGCGTGTCGGTTATGGCGATGCGCAGGTGGCCGGGATCGGTGATGGTGCCGGCGTCGCCGGCCTGGCCGCCGGATTCGGCATAGAACGGTGTCTGGTTAAGCAGGATCACCACGTCCGTGCCAGGCCCGGCGGACTGCACGGGCGCGCCGCCGGCGATAATGGCGCGTATCTCCGCCTCCGCCTGCTCGGTGCTGTAGCCGAGGAATTCGGTGGCGCCCACGCTCTCGCGCAGGTCGAAGTAGTGGCGTTCGGTGGCGGTGTCGCCGGAGCCGGCCCAGGCGGCGCGGGCGCGCACGCGCTGTTCGGCCATGGCAGCCTCGAAGCCGGGAACGTCGACGGCGCGGCCCTGTTCGCGCAGCGCGTCCTGCGTCAGGTCCAGCGGGAAGCCGTAGGTGTCGTAGAGGCGGAAGGCGACCGCACCTGGCAGCGTCTCGGTGTCGCCCAGGCGTGCCGTCTCGTCCGCCAGCAAAGAGAGGCCGCGCTCCAGCAGCAGCTTGAAGCGCGTCTCCTCCAGCTTCAGCGTCTCGCTGATCAGCGCCTCCGAGCGGCCGAGTTCCGGGTAGGCGACGCCCATCTGGCGCACGAGGGCGGGGACAAGGCGCCAGAACACCGGGTCGCGGGCGCCCATCATGTGCAAATGGCGCATGGCGCGGCGCATGATGCGGCGCAGCACGTAGCCGCGGCCCTCGTTCGACGGCGTCACGCCATCGGCCATCAGGAAGGCCGAGCTGCGCAGATGGTCCGCCACCACGCGGTGGCTGGCCTGGAACGGGCCGTCCGCCGGCACGCCGGTGGCCTCGGCACTCGCGTGTATCAGCGCCTGGAAGATGTCGATCTCGTAGTTGTTGTGCTTGCCTTGCAGGATGGCGGCGAAGCGCTCCAGGCCCATGCCGGTGTCGATCGAGGGGCGCGGCAGCGGCGTGCGGATGCCTGGCGGGCCTTCCTCGTATTGCATGAAGACCAGGTTCCAGATTTCGATGAACCGGTCGCCGTCCTCGCCTGGGCTGCCTGGCGGGCCGCCGGGGATGTGGTCGCCGTGGTCGTAGAAGATCTCCGAGCACGGGCCGCAGGGGCCGGTGTCGCCCATGCGCCAGAAATTGTCGGCGGTGGGAATGCGTATGATGCGCTCGTCCGGCAGGCCGGCGATCTGGCGCCACAGGGCAGCCGCTTCCTCGTCCTCGGAGAACACGGTTACCAGCAGCTTGTCGCGCGGCAGGGCGAAGTCCCGGGTGAGCAGGGTCCAGGCGAGTTCTATGGCGTCCGGCTTGAAGTAGTCTCCGAAGCTGAAATTGCCGAGCATCTCGAAGAAGGTGTGGTGCCGCGCGGTGTAGCCCACGTTGTCCAGGTCGTTATGCTTGCCGCCGGCGCGCACGCATTTCTGCGCGCTGGCGGCGCGGCTGTAGGGGCGGCGCTCCTGGCCGGTGAAGATGTTCTTGAACTGCACCATGCCGGCGTTGGTGAACAGCAGCGTGGGGTCGTTGCGGGGGACGAGGGGGGAGCTGGGGACGCGCTCGTGACCGTGAGTGGCGAAGTAGTCCAGGAAGGTGGCGCGTATGTCGTTGCTGCTGGGCATCTGGGGGGGATAGCGCAGGCAAAGACGGGAAGGAAGGAAGCGGTTCTTTTTTGAAAAAAGAACCAAAAAACTTTTACTCCCCCGCCTGTACCACGGCGCGGCCTAGTTCTGCCTGCGCGCGCACTGGCAGCGTCAGGGGAGCAAAAGTTTTTTGCTTCTTTTTTTCAAAAAAGAAGGCCTTGCCTTGCCTTCACGCCGCCCGAGCCGCCACCGCCGGCTGCAGCGAATGCGCGATAGCCGCCGCCACATGCTGCACGGAGATGTCCCAGGACGTCACGTGGAACCCCAAATTCAAGTCCGGCCAGGGCTGGTTCGCGCGCCCGAGCACGCAATCGTAACGCAGCTTCGTCAGGGCTGCGAGGTTGCGGAAGCTCCAGTCCACGAACGCGTCCATCAGCAGCTCAACCACCAGGCAGCCGGGCCGGCAGAAGCCCAGATTGGTCAGCGTCGGGCCGTGCGGGGCGACGATGGCTTCGGCCTGGCGGAACAGGCGTATCTGATCCGTCAGGCTGAGCTGGTCCAGGCGCACGGGCACGAAACCCATGGGGGCCAGGGCGGCGATCACCTCCGCCTCGTTGCGCAGCGGGCGCACGCCGTTGCCGCGGTTGTCTATGTAGAAGCGGCGCGGCAGGCGGACCGGCGCCGGCGGCACGTTGCCGGAGAGCCGGCGGAAAAAGTCCGACACGCAGGGATGATAGGCGGCGTCCCCGCACACGGAGAGCGGCAGGATCAGGGTCTCCACACGCAGCGTCTCGCCTTGCGACACCTCGCGGACGGAGAGGCTGGGCAGGAGGTCGAACAGGTCCAGCGCGTCCGCATGGGTGGTGCTCGCGGCCGGCACGAGCAGGCCGGTGGCGGCGGCAAGATAGGTGTCGGGGATGGCGGCCAGGCGGGCCAGGCCGTCCAGCATGGCATGCCGGTAATCGCCCTCGGCGCCGGCCAGCACGGAGACGTGGATGCCCGGAACAGCCCGCACGGTTGCCGGCCTGATGGCAATGCCGCGGGCAAGCGCGCGGTAGGCATGCGCCTGCGGCGCGGTGTTGGCGAGCGACTCGGCAATGACGGTGTCGCCCACGGCCAGGATGCCGGCGGAGGAATGCACGGTGACGTCATGCAGGACGAACAGCGGCGGGGCGAAGCTGTCGTACTGCGAGGCGGCCCACATGCCTTGGACCGGAAGCTCGCGCACCGGCCAGAGCGAGAAGAAGTGCGCGCCGGTGGGCAGCGGCGGCACGGCCACGCGCACCGAACCGAGCGAATGGACGTGCTGCACGGGATGGGCGCCCGCGGCGTGCGCGGGCGCCGCTATGGTTGTAATGGACCGCTGGTGCAGGATGGTCTCAGCTGAAGAATACATCAGGGCTCCCGCCAAACGTTTACTTGTGCCGCTCCATGCACCCGTTGCGCGAGTTTAACACCGAACTGCCCGTGCTGTTCAAGTCGTCCGGCCTCCGAAATAACGAGGCTGCCCGGCATGATCCAGCCGGCGGCGCGCAAACCGGCGATCGCGGCGGGCAACAGGCCTTGCCCATAAGGAGGATCGAGAAACACCAGCGTCTGCCCTTCCCCCTTCGGCGGCCGGGTGATGTCCGCCGTGATGATCCGGCACCTGTCCTCCGCCCCGCATCTTGCCACGTTGCCGGCGACCGCCGCCGTGGCTTCCCTGTCACGGTCGATGAAAAACGCGCGTCCGGCACCGCGCGACAGCGCTTCCAGGCCAAGCGCGCCGGTGCCGGCGAAGCCGTCCAGCACCGAGGCGCCGTCCACCAGGTCCCGGCCGCCCCAGGGGGCGTGCATCAGCATGTCAAAGATCGCCTGGCGCAGGCGCTGCGCAGTGGGTCTGGTGGCATGGCCGGGCGGCGCGGCCAGGGCCCGGCCGCGCCAGGCGCCGGCTAGTATGCGCAAAGCAGGCGAGGCCTCCTTTTCCGCGGCAGGGGGCCAGGCGCGTTTCGCTCGCTGTCGGCGGCTGCCGGAATAGTGCGCGCCGGCGGAGCAGAGGTCTGGTCCGCCTCGCCAACGGACCGCCTGCCCTGCCCTCCCGGTTGGTCTGCTAGCCGTTGTCCCACTCTATCCGTCTTCCCTCTCAATATTCTCTTTCCACTTGCGTGTTCACCCAACGTTCTATATCGAACGGACCATGAACGTATAGTTAACGCCGTGTTTGCAAGCCAGGGTTGCGGCTGTCTTCCTAATTGTGACAGAGTGCCCGAACGCGCCGTAAGCGAAACGAGCGCCCGAATGCGCGTAATGGTTGAGGGAGCTGGCGAGTGGCAGACAAGAACAAGACCCTTGAGGCAGCGATGTCGCAGATCGAGCGCGCGTTCGGCAAGGGCTCCATCATGCGCATGGGCGCCCGCACCCAGGACGAGCAGATCGAGGTGATCCCGTCCGGCTCGCTGGGGCTCGACATAGCGCTCGGCATCGGCGGCCTGCCGCGCGGACGTATCGTGGAGGTGTACGGCCCTGAAAGCTCGGGCAAGACCACGTTGGCGCTGCACGCGATCGCCGAGGCGCAGAAGCGCGGCGGCACCTGCGCCTTCATCGACGCGGAGCACGCGCTGGACCCCATCTATGCCCGCAAGCTGGGCGTGGACGTGGACAACCTCCTGATCAGCCAGCCGGACGCCGGCGAGCAGGCGCTTGAGATCTGCGACACGCTGGTGCGCTCGGGCGCCATAGACGTGCTGGTGGTGGACTCGGTGGCCGCCCTGGTGCCACGCGCCGAACTGGAAGGCGAGATGGGCGACACGCATGTGGGCCTGCACGCGCGGCTAATGAGCCAGGCGCTGCGCAAGCTCACCGGCAGCGTCGCCAAGAGCAACACCATGCTGATCTTCCTCAACCAGATTCGGCTGAAGATCGGCGTGATGTTCGGCAATCCGGAGACCACGACGGGCGGCAACGCGCTGAAGTTCTACGCCTCGATACGCATGGAAATCAGGCGCACCGGCTCGATCAAGGACCGCGAGAACGTGGTTGGCAACTCGACGCGCGTGAAGGTGGCCAAGAACAAGCTGGCGCCGCCGTTCCGCGAGGTGGAGTTCGACATCATGTTCGGCGAGGGGATCAGCAAGGTGGGCGAGCTGGTCGATCTCGGCGTGAAGGCCGGGATCGTGGAGAAATCCGGCAGCTGGTTCAGCTTCGACAGCACGCGCATCGGCCAGGGCCGCGAGAACGCCAAGCAGTTCCTGCGCGACCACAAGGACGCGGCGGAGGCGATCGAGAAGCGCATACGCGAGCAGGCCGGGGCTGTGGCGGACAAGATGCTGGTGCCGCCGGATGAGGCCGAAGAGGCCGAGGCGGCGGAATGACTTGCGGCGGCCCGGCGGCAGCGGCGGCGATCCGACGCTGACAGGCGGCCACGGCCGGTGAACCCGGGCCGAGGGCAAGGGTCGCCGGGACTATCCGCCTGCGAGTGCGGGGACCGGCCGTCTGCCGTCCGGTTTTCGAAAAACGCGCCCGTTGGCCATCTGACGCGCTTTCGCTGTGCTCCGGTATCCATTTGCCTCGCGGCAACTCCGCTCAGGTGCTCACGAAAACGCGCCAGCTGACCCGCCGGGCCACGTTTAAACGGACTCTGAGGCCAACGCTGTCCGGTGTGAGACCCCGCGCCAGCGGCCCGGGCAGTCACGGCGGCTTGACCTGCTTTGGCCCAGCCCCTACCAGCATGGCGCACCGGCCTGGCACGCGCCGGACTTGTTCCTCCAGGCGGACCAGCGCGCACGGGCTTTCATCGTCAGGCCGCATCAAATGCAGATCGAGTGCAGCACCCCGACGCCGCGCAGAAGCTGACCGAGGCCGATTACGCGCTGGTCGAAGCCGCGCGCACCACGATTGCGCGGCATTACCGGCCGTTCTGGCACATGGTGGCCGCCGCCTTGCGTAGCCGCGACGGACGTATCTGGACAGGGCTGCACCTCGGCGCCACGGTCGGCCGCATGCAGGTCTGCGCCGAAGCCATCGCGGTGGGCCGGCTGATCCTGGAGGGCGACGGCACCATCGAATGCGCGGTCGCCGTGCGCCATCACAAGGAGCACGAGGCCGTGCAGGAGATCGCCGTGGTGCCGCCCTGCGGCGCCTGCCGCGAAATGCTGACCGATTTCGACCCTGGCGCCGAGGTGATCGTGCCTGGTCAGGCGGGTCTGATACGCGTTCCGCTCGCCTATCTGCTGCCGCTGCCGTACCAGCGGTAAACGCCGCGCGAGCACGGCGAACGAAGCGGAAACACAGGCGTTGGTCTCCACATGAAGGAAACACCGAAGACCAGCGAAGCCGACGCGCAGGCCCTGCCGTCGTCCGAGCATCCCAAGCACACCGCCCACAACCCGAAAGTCGCCGCCAGCGAGGCCGATCCGGAGGCGCTGCCATCCAACGCGGAGAAGGATCCGGATGATTGGACAACGGGCGGCGAGACGATGACAGGCGCCCAGGCGTCTTACCTGAAGACGCTCTGCGAAGAAGCGGGCGAGACGTTTGACGACACGCTGACAAAGGCCGAGGCGTCGAAACAGATCGATGCGTTGCAGGCGAAGACGGGGCGTGGGCGCAATCATTAGGTAAGGAAAGCAAGGCCTTCTTTTTTGAAAAAAAGAAGCAAAAAACTTTTACCTCTCACGCCTGCACATCGGCTTAGACAGGTTCTGCCAACGCGTATGTTGCAGAACCTGCCAGCGCCATGATGCAGCCGTGAGGGCCAAAAGTTTTTTGCTTCTTTTTTTCAAAAAAGAAGGCCTTGCTTGCTTTCTCCTCCTGCTCAGCCCTCAGGCAAAATCCGCCAGCGCAACCCTATCCGCCGTGCAGGCCCGACACGCCCTGACCTGCGCCATCATCACCGAAGCGGCCGACTGGAACACGGAGGACCTGCACGGCGACCTGACCCCCCTCACGACCGAGATCTGCCGCGCCGTGGCGGTCGCCGTGCTCGGACGAGCCGACGGGGTGCGGCTGCTGCGGTTGCCGGCGGAGGGCGAGGCGCTGGCGGCGTTGCGCTCCGGGCAGGCGGATTTGGTGGTGGGCGTGACCCCCGCCATAAGCACCGGGCTGCGCCTCGGCGTCACCTACGGACCGCCGGTGTTCTGGGACACGCAGGCGCTGATGGTGAAACGCAGCGCCGGCCTGGGCAATGCCGTAAGGCTGGCCGGCAAGACGGTCTGTTTCCTGGACGGCACAGACAATGGCGGAGTGCTGCTGTCCACCATGAAGGCGCGCGGCATCGCCATCCGTCCGTATCCCTTTCAGGAGCAAGGCGAGATGGACGCTGCCCTTGCCGGCGGGAGCTGCCAGGCGATGAGCGCCTATGCAAGCAGGCTGGCCGACACGCGCAGGCAGTTCCGCGGCGCGGGCGACTTCGTCGTGTTGCCGGACCGGCTTGCCATGTCGCCGGCAGCAATCGCCACGCGGACGGGCGATGCGGGCTGGAGCGCGGTCGTGGCCGCCACGGTGGATGTGCTGGTGCAGGCGGAGATGCTGGGCGTGACACAAGCCGGCGTGGCGCAGGCGGCGCGGCACGACGATCCTGTGAGGGCGCGGCTGCTTGGCCGTGACTGGTCGTCCGGCCTGACACTGGGTCTGGCGCATGACTGGTCCGCGCGGGTGATCGGTGCGGTGGGTAATTACGGCGAGATGTATGATCGCAAGTCTGCAGAGATGCTGCTGCCGGCAGGGGTGAACCGGGATTGCCTGCATGGCGGGGCGTTGTGCGCGGCGGCGGTCAGATGAGGCGCGGTGTTTGAAAGAAGCGAGAGACCTTTGCTCCCCCGCCCGCACAGGAGTCCGGCCCGGTTCGCCAATACGCGCACTGGCGGAACCGGACCGCACCTTGAGCAGGCAGGAAGGCAATTTCCTAAGTTCGGAAAAGCACGGCTTCGTCTCTACCAGTTGTTCACCAGGTTTGCCGCGTTGACCGTGCCGATGCCGGTGGCGAAATCCCAGCCGGTCCCCGTGCCGTACGCCTTGCTGTAGCCCGAGCTGGTGGACAGCACGCCGTTCGTGCCGCTCGGCCTGTAGCAATTATGCGTGCCGGTGCAGTTCACGTCCATGTCGCCCTGGGTGACGTCATAGAACACGCAGGAGCTGCCGGTGCCTTTGCCGCTGGTGGAGTTGCAGCTGGTGCTGCCGCTGGCGCCGTACTCGGATTTCGCCAGCGCGTAGAGCGTGGGGTTCGGGTTGCCCTGCTTGGAGCCCTGCTTCTGGTTCACCAGCGCCTGGATGGCGGCCACGATCGGCGCGGCGAAAGAGGTGCCGCCGGCGCCTGACCAGCCGCTCGGCGCACCGGTGCAGGCAGCACCGCCATCGTTGATGTCGCTGTCGCAGAACACGTAATAATGGCCCCACGCGCCGTTCGCGGCGAACAGCGAGATGTCCGGCATGTCGCGCACGCCGTCGGCCGGGTTGCCGACCAGACTCTGCCAGGACGGCTTCGCATACCCCTTGCAGGAGCCGCTCACCACTTCGGAGACGGACGGCGTGCCGGTGGCGCAGCCGGAGGGGCCGCCGCTGCCGCTGCCGGTCGTCAGATAGTATTGCTCGCCGGTGGAGCTGTTGCAGAAGCCGTTGCTGCCGTAGGTGGTGCCGTAGCCGGAGGCGGTGGCCAGCAGCACGCTGGCGCAGGAGTTGTTCCAGGGGATCTCCGGCACGTAGGACAGGGCCGATCCGTAGGCGGAGCTGTTGGTGTTGCTCCAGTACGTGGTCGTCGTGCCGGCATAGGCGTCGCCGAAATCGGTGCCGCCGACCGCCACGTTATAGGGCGTGGAGGCGAAGCCGCTGACCGAGATGCCGTGGGTGGCCTTCGTCGCGTCGGCATCGCAGCTCGCGGCCCCTTCATCGCCGGCCGAGACGAACACCGAGGTGCCCTGGGTCACCGCCTGCTCGTAGGTGCGGTTGTAGGCGGCGTTCGCCGTCGCTCCGTTGGCCGCCTCGCATTCGCCGTAGCTGATGCTGACGATGGTGGGCGGGGCCGAGCCGTTGAGCAGGTTCTGCAGCGCGATCAGGCCGCCGAACGTGACGTTGGTGTCCGCGCAGGAGGCGAGTTCGATGCGGGCGCTGGGCGCGCCAGCGCTGGCCCATTCGGCATCCAGCGTGGCCTCGCTCTCGGCGCCGGCCACCGTGCCGGGGTTGCTGCAGGCGCTGCTGCCCGTCGGGTGCACCTGGGTGAAGCTGCCTGCGGTGTAGCCGGACAGGCCGAGTACGGAGCGGAACGTGTTCCAGTCCGCGCTGCTGTAGACGTTGGTGTCCTCGATGACGACGATGGTCTGGCCCTGGCCGGAGATGCCGGCGCTGAACAGCGGGTTAAAGTTGTAGATCTTGGCAAGGTCAGCGGGCACCACGGCCTGGAAGGTGCCGTTGGAGTTGCTGAAGGTGTAGGCCGGCCGGGGCTTGAAGTTGGTGCGCGGCTTGAAATCGTGCAGCGAGACGATGCCGGCCACCACGCCGGAGAGGGCCGCCGGCACGCGCGGGTTCGTCATGTTGGCGATGTGCGACACGCCGCGCACGTTCAGATGATGTATCTGCGTGTGGAAGGCGTCGCGCACCTGCGCGGACGTGCCGCTGAAATCAATCATCATGCGGCCGGGCTGTACGCCCCCCACGGTGAAGCCGTGGCTGCGCAGCCAGGCGACAACCACGTCCACATCAATGCTGGCGGGGCCGAAACGTTCGCCGAATTCGCGCGCCGTCAGCCAGTGATGGTAATGCGGCGAGGCCGGGTCCTGCTGCGCGCCGATGAAACGGGTGAGCTCGCGTTGCGTGCTGTCGGGGCGCGACAGCAGCATCTGCATGTGGTCCAGCACCAGGCTGTCATCGACGGGGCCGCGGTTGTTGGCCGCCACGGCCTCCGGCCGCATGTTGCCGGGCAGCATAGTGGTCTGCCGCTCGTCGACGGCGCCGGAGACCAGGCGCGGCGCCTGCGCGAGGCCAGGTGCTGCGAAGCCCACTGCCGCGACGCCTGTCAGCAAGGCGAGTTTCGTGATCATGCCAGACCGTTTCTGCACCAACGCCTCCGAAGAATGTTTCGGACTCAATCCGTCATCGTTTACGGTTCGGTGTCAACAGATTACCTGCGTCCGCCTGCCTCGAATCCGGCCTGCGCCGATGCGTGTTAAGAAACGACGATGCAGACGAAACGAATCCCGGAAAAAGAGCGCGGGCTTTCCCGGAAACTGCATCGAGGCGCGGAAGACTCGCTGCCTAGCCTGCCTCTCCGGCGCGCATCCCGAACCCACACGCCGCCATGGCAGGCAGACGCCCGGCCGCCCGTTGCCCGGCAAGCGGGCACGCCCACCCGACAGGCTTCAGCGCGATCGCGCCGAGCCTTCGCCGCCAGGCGCGCATCGGGATCTCGGTGCCCGCCGCCGCCTCACGCAGCAGGGCCTGAAACGCGTGGCATCCGTGTTCCTGCTGCGTCATGCCTGCCTCCCGGGCGCATCCTGGCCTGGAGAGTTTGCCGCATCATGAACGTCAGGCGAAAGCGGCGAACGCGCGCGCCACTTCGGTGTAGATGTCGCGCTTGAAGGCGACCGCCAGGCCGGGCAGCTCGTCCAGCCCGGCCCAGCGCCAGGCGGAGAACTCCGGGTGGGTGTGGGCGTCGAGCCGGATGTCGCCGTCCGTGCCGTCGAAACGTAACGCGAACCATTTCTGCCTCTGGCCCCGGTAGCGCCCGCGGAAGGCGCGCTGCGCCAGCTCTTCGGGCAGCTCGTAGGTCAGCCAGTCCGGATGCTCGGCGAGTATGGTGGCGCGCGCGGTGCCGATCTCCTCTTCCAGTTCACGCAGGACGGCGGATCGGGGAGCCTCGTCCGCGTCTATCCCGCCCTGCGGCATCTGCCAGACGGCCTGCGCGTCCGCCGCCAGATCCGTGCGGCGGCCGACGAACACCTGTCCTGTGCGGTTGAACAGGGCGGCGCCGACGTTGAGGCGGTAGGGCAGGTCGGTCATCTTCGCGGCTGTCCTGCGGGCAAGGGCGGGTGGGTCTGGTGGATTGCGGTGAGCGGCGCCAGCACCAGCCCACGGGCCGCGAGCCCGTGCGCCCAGACGGCCACGCGGTCCAGCAGCACGGGGGTCGGCGGGCCGGCGATGCCGATGGCCGCGC
>CAHJWU010000077.1 GCA_903643085.1 Rhodospirillales bacterium | reverse complement strand
CAGCCTGGCCGGCGAGCGCGCCGCCCGTGCGCCGATGACCCAGGCCGGCGCCGTCGCCGGCCGCGCCTACCAGTTCGGCGATGCCATCGCGCGCCACCCGGACTGCGCCAGCACCATGGGCCTGGCCACCACGCTGGCCGCCACCTGGCGCACCCTGCGCGCCGAAATGCTGGACGCGCAGAACACCGCCAGCCGGCGCGCCGTGGCCCTGGGCGCCCTGGCCAAGTTCATCAGGATGCTGACGCAATCGGCCATACTCGGCGTCGGCGCCTACCTCGCCATCAACCACCGCGTCAGCGGCGGCGCCATGTTCGCCGGCTCCCTGCTGCTCGGCCGCTGCCTGGCGCCGGTCGAATCCGTCATCGCAAGCTGGCGCGGCACGCTCGCCGCCCGCCAGGCCTGGACCCGCCTGCAGGCGGTCTCCTCCGCACAGGACAGCGCAGCCCTCGAACTGCCCGCCCCCGCCGGCGCGCTGTCCCTGGAAAGCGTGGGCTGGACGCCGCCGGGCGCCGAACGCGCAGCCCTCGCGGACGTCACGCTGCGCATAGAGTCCGGCGCCGTCCTCGCTTTGGTCGGACCGAACGCCGCAGGCAAATCGACGCTGGGCCGCGTGTTCGCCGGCGCGGTACGCCCGGATGCCGGCATCGTCCGCCTGGACGGCGCGGAGTACCAGTCCTGGGATGCCGCCCAGCTCGGCCGCGCCATTGGCTACCTGCCGCAGGACGCCGCCCTGTTCCCCGGCACCATACGCGACAACATCGCCCGTTTCGGCGATGCGCCGGCCGAAGCGGTGATCGCCGCCGCACAGGCGGCAATGGCGCACGAGATGATACTGCGCCTGCCGCTCGGCTACCAGACCCCTGTAGACGACGCGTCCTGCGCGCTGTCAGGCGGCCAGCGCCAGCGCGTGGCCCTGGCCCGCGCGCTGCTGGGAGACCCGCCCGTGCTTGTGCTGGACGAACCGAGCGCCAGCCTGGACGCAGACGGCGAAGCCGCCCTGTTCCGTTGTGTGACCGCCGCGCGCCAGCGCGGCAGGACGGTCGTCCTGATCACGCACAGCACCGCGCTGGTACGGATCGCGGATTTCGTGGCGACAATGGTAGGAGGCCGCATCTTGCGCGTGCAGAAATCCACGGAGTTCCTGACCCGTCCCGCAGCGGTTGCAGGGGAATAGCGATGACAAAGGATCCGGAGGCCGCGGCCTCGTCACGCGAAAACGTGCTGCGCACGAGAAAATCCAGGAGCAAAGCCTCCGGCCTCACCGCAGTTCAGGTTGGCCTGGTTGTGGTCGGCACGTTCTTCGGAGGCTTCGGCACCTGGGCCGCCCTGGCCCCGCTGGACGGCGCGGTCGTCGGCACCGGCCAGCTGACCGTGCAGGGCAACTCGAAGACCGTGCAGCACAAGGAAGGCGGCATCGTCGCCGCCCTGCTCGTGCAGGACGGTGACCGCGTCGCCCAAAACCAGGTGCTCATCCGCCTGGACGACACGCAGGTCACCGCCATCCTGCGCGTCCACCAGGCCCAGCTCGCCGGCGACCAGGCGCTGTGCGCGCGTGACCTCGCCGAGATCGCCGGCGCCGCCGCGATAGCCTTCCCCGCCGACCTCACGGACTCTGACCCGGCCGCGCAATCCGTCATGCAGCGCGAGCGCGTCGTCTTCGAAAACCACCGCGCCCTCCTCGCCCAGCAGCTCCGCATCATCGACGAGCGCATCGCCCAGGCGCACCAGCAGCAATCCGGCGCCGGTGCCCAGCACCAGGCCGCCATGCGCGGCCTCGCCTTCGGCACCCAGCAGCTCGCCGCCCTCACCACGCTCGAACGCATGGGCCTGGCCGGCCACAACACCGTGCTCGAACTCTCCCGCAGCGTGGAGGCCCTGCGCGGCGACACCGGACAGCTGCAATCGGACGTCGCCCGCCACGCCGCCGAGGCCGCCGAGCTGGAAGCGGAGAAACTCCGCCTGCGCGCCGCCGCCCAGGCCGACGCCACGCACGAGCTGCGCGAGGCCCAGCTGCGCATAAACGACGTCCTGCCCCGCCTGGTCGCCGACCGCGACCTGCTCGCCCGCCTCGACATCCGCGCTCCGGTCGCCGGCCAGGTCGTCGACCTGCAGGCGTTCACCCGCGGCGGCGTGATCGAGCCGGGCAAGCCGATCCTGCAGATCGTGCCGGAGACCCGCCGCATCGTCGCCACCGCCGAAATCCGTCCCGAAGACATCGAGCATTTGCGCGCCGGCCAGCCAGCGCGCGTCATCGCCACCGGCTTCAACGCCCGCGAAACCCAGCCGATGGACGGCCGCGTGGACATAATCTCTGCCGACCGCATCACCGACCCGCGCACCGGCCGCGCCTACTACACCGTGGAGGTCTCGCTCGTCGCCGACCATGCGAACGGCGCCCTGCTGCGCCAGCTCGGCCCGGGCATGCCCGTGGAGGTTGTGGTGCCCGTCAAGCCGCGCACCGCGCTGGACTACCTGACGGAGCCGCTGCGCTCCAGCGTACGGTCCGCGGGCCGGGAGATGTAGGCAGGCAAGCAGGTCCGTTGAAAACAGGACCAACTGGTCCCTGCCGGCGGATGTTGAAACATCCGCCGGCAGAAACCGAACCTTAGTCGGATGTCAAAACGGCCTCATCTGCCTCATTGCCTGGCGATACTCCAGGAAATCTCCACCCGCCTGTTCTGCGCCTCGGGCACCCCCTCTTCCGTCTTGACCGCCGGGTTGGTCTCGCCTTTCGCCAGAACCTGCGTCCGCTCCGCCGGAATGCCGCGCGCCACCAGCCCGCGCGCCACCGCCAGCGCGCGCTCGTTGGACAGCAGCAGGTTACGCACAGGATGGCCCACGGAATCGGAAGCGCCGCTCACGATCATGATGACCGGCCGTGCCTCCCGATAGAGCCGGGCCGCCTTGTCTAACACCGCCTCGTTCTCGGCGTTCAGCGTCTTCTGCCCCGTTCCGAACAGCAGCACCAGCTTGCCGTCCGCCGTCCCACCCTCCTGCGCGCCACCGGGCGCGGGAGAGCTGACCGGCGCCGCCGGAGCCCCGACAGGTGCTGCGGGCGCCGTTTGCTGAGCAAAACCAGCCTGCGACGCGCCAACCATGCAAGCTGCCGCGAACAAGGCTCCAAAGACCACGCGCATACACGATCTCCTATACGAGGACTCATAACTCCAACGCACGGAACGCCGCTCCGGCGCCAGGGTTCAAACCTGCCGCCAGAGGCGCATGTCTGTGGCGGCGTCGACGTCGCCATTCTGCTGCCGGTACGCGTCGAAGGTGGCATACAGAAAGCAAGCAGTCCTTTTTTGAAAAAAAGGACCAAAAAACTTTGGCTCCCCCGCATCTGCGGCGTCCGGCTGCCTCCTGACAATGCGAGGCGGCTCAGCCTGCGCAGGGATCAAGAGGTTTTTGCTTCTTTTTTCAAAAAGGAGCCTTCTTGATTGCGCAACAAGCAACCGGCACTCACGAGCCGCTATACCAGTTATAGCCCAGATCCTCCCAGTAGCCGCCCGGGTTCTCGTTGGTCACCGTGATTGCCGAGATGTTCTTCGGGTTCTTGAACCCCAGCTTGGTGGGGATACGCAGCCTGACCGGCGCGCCCCACTCCGGCGTCAGCGGCGCTCCCTCGAAATCCAGCGCCAGTATCGTCTGCGGATGCAGCGCGCTCGCCATGTCTATGCTCGACGAGTAATCGTCGAAACACTCGAACCCCACATATTTCGCCCTGAGATCAGCGCCCACACGCCGCAGAAACACCCGCAGCGGCACCCCTGACCACTGACCGATCTGGCTCCACCCCTCCACGCAGATGTGGCGCGTGATCTGCCCCTCCTGCGGCAGCGTCCGCAGCCGGTCGAGCTTCCACGATGTCGTGTCGCTCACCAGCCCGCTCACCTCCATCGCCCAGTCCGCATCGGGGCGGCGCACCTGGCTGATCGGGTAATACGCGTTGAACTTGAACGGCCGGGTGATCTGGTCCGGCCGGAACGTCGCCGCCAGTCTGTCCGGATCGAACAGCAGCTCCTGCATCCGGTCGTTGAACTTCAGCATCGCCCACAGCATGCGGTCGAACACCCCGTCCTTGGTGGACAGATCGCCGCACCCCGTCAGCAGGCTCACCGCACCCACGGACAACGCGCCGCGCAGCAGATGCCGCCGCTCCAGCCGCCGAAGCTGCACCAGGTGGTCCGCCCGCTGTATCACTGGCCCGCCTCCTCAAGCGCCGGCTCGGGCGCCAACCGCCCGCCGGTGACCATGCTCAACAGCGTGGAAGGCACCAGCGCCACCAGGACCACATGCACCACCGTGAACGCCACGATCGTGCTCATCAGAGCGAAATGGATGCGCCTGGCCAGGTCGTAGCCGCCGAAAACCCAGGTCAGCCAGCCAAGCTGCACCGGCTTCCAAATGGACATCCCCGTCAGCACAGACAGCACCGCCGCCACCGTCACCAGCACGTAAAGCAGCCGCTGCACCGCATTATACCTGCCCGGCCGGTGCCGCAGCCGGAACCGCAGCGCCGCCCACAGATCGCGCAGCACCGCCCGCGGCCGCACAGGCAGGAAGTCCCGCCGGAAATGCCCGCTCAGCAAACCCCAGGCAAGATACACCGCCCCGTCTGCGATCAGCACCCACATCGCCGAGATGTGCCAGGCGATCCCCGCCCCCAGCCATCCCCCCAGCGTCCACGCGGGCGGGATGACGAACGGCAGGAGGGGCGAGGCGTTGTAGATCGCCCACCCGCTCAGGATCAGCGCGATCATCGCGGCCGCACCCACCCAATGGGTGAGGCGTACGATCGCGGGGTGGGCACGGGCGTGGGTGGCCAAGGCGCTCTCCTGTTGCTCTGTGCGTTCGCCGTTGGGCTGCGGGTTACCTGATGAGGCCGAAAAGAAAGCACCAGAACCGCCGTCCGGGAGGCACCGGACGCCGCTTTAAAGGAATGCTGGCTTCCCTTTGGGTAACCGCGACACCATTTCTGCCTGACACCCACCACACATGGGAACTCCCAGCCAATGACACGCAGGAACTTTCTGCTGACCGGCACGGCAAGCCTGGGCGCCCTGGCCTGGCTGGCCGCCCTGCGCAGCCCCGCTCGCGCCGCCCGGCAGTTCAGCGTCACCCACACGGAAGCTGAGTGGCGCCGCCTGCTCTCGCCCGCCGCCTACAACGTCCTGCGCGAGCAGGGCACCGAAGCTCCCGAATCCAGCCCGCTCGACCACGAATACAGCGCCGGCCGCTACGACTGCGCCGGCTGCGCCCTGCCCCTCTTCGCCTCCGCCACCAAGTTCGACAGCGGCACCGGCTGGCCCAGCTTCTATCAGCCATTGGCAGGCGCCATCTCCACCGAGTCCGACAGCAGCCTGATGATGGAGCGCACCGAGGTGCATTGCGACCGCTGCGGCGGCCATCTCGGCCACGTCTTCGCGGACGGCCCCAAGCCCACCGGCCTGCGCTACTGCATGAACGGCGTCGCCCTCAGCTTCCACAAAGGAGCCACCGCATGAACCGCGCAGCCAAACTCGGCCTGGGCCTGACCGCCGCCGCCCTGCTTGCCACCGCCGCCCTGCACGCTCCGGCCGCGCGCGCCGAAGGCGAGCACGTCGTCCCCGCCCCGGCCACGGACCTGCCCGCCGCCGGCGCGCCACAGACCGCCGTGCTCTCCGGCGGCTGCTTCTGGGGCGTCCAGGGCGTGTTCGAGCACGTGCGCGGCGTCCAGCGCGTGGTCGCCGGCTACAGCGGCGGCCGCGCCGACACCGCCAACTACGATGCGGTCAGCACCGGTGACACCGGCCACGCCGAAGCCGTCCAGATCACCTACGACCCCAGGCAGATCAGCTACGGCCGCGTCCTGCAGATCTTCTTCAGCGTGGCCCTGGACCCCACGATGCACGACGCCCAAGGCCCCGACAGCGGCCCGCAATACCGCTCGGAAGTCTTCGCCGCCACCCTTGACCAGGCCCGCATCGCCCGCGCCTACATCGCCCAGCTCGATGCCGCCCACGCCTACCCCGCGCCCATCGCCACCCGCGTCGATCCGCTGTCCGGCTTCTACCCCGCCGAGGCCTATCACCAGGATTTCCTGGAGCATAACCCCGACTACCCCTACATCGTCATCAACGACATGCCGAAAGTGCACGCGCTGCAGACGCTGTTTCCTTCGGATTACGTGGCCACGGCCAGGATGAGCGGCTTTAAGTCTTAAGCGAGCAAGGCCTTCTTTTTTGAAAAAAAGAAGCAAAAAACTTTTAGTCCCTGTCGGCGGCTGCTGAAAAATCCGCTGACAGGAGCCAAAGTTTTTCGCTTCTTTCTTCGGAAGAAGAACGCTGTCCTTGTCTTTACACGATCACCGCAAATTACCGTCCTGGTCGAAATACCGCGCAGGGCCAATTTCCATGCCAGCCCAGCAACCGCAGAAAAAGCCGATACCGGTTCAGCGGCGCCATCCAGTCCGGCATGATGTATCCGGGTACGGCACCATCGGCGACGGTCATGGTCTCGCCATTCGCAGACAGGGCGGCCCTGACGTTCGTGACGAAAGCCGCCGGCCGCTCCGGTCCGGCAAACCACACATGCGGCACAGCCGCACCGGCCGCAAGCATGTGCACCGAGCCGAAAGCAGACGCTGCTAAAACGACCAGGTTTTGCCAGTGGGAAACCCTGACCCTGCCGGCCGGACGGCCAAGCGCAATCAGCATGAACGCCAGAAACAGGCACAGTATGTCGGCGTAATACCGACCAGTCCCGGCTGCTTCGATGCCGCACGGGACGGCGCGGTTCCAACCGATAACACCGATGCTGACCACGAAATACAACACGAACCCGCCCCAAAGGACAAGGCTGGCCGGCCTGCGTTTAGCCGACCAGAGCACGAGAGCAAGCACCACCGCATTCGCCGTCGCCATATCGCCGACCAGCTGAACATAACGAGCAACGCCCGGAACGGCCAGAACCGCATTCCGAACATGTGCAGGTACAGCGTGTCGGCAAGCCGGTACACAGGCACGAACTGCCCGAACACGTCCCTGAAGATACTTCCAGGACAGGCCCATATCTTGGACGATGACGAAGTTCAGGAAGTCGTCCGAGAAGAAATAGAACGCACCGGTCCTGACGACCACCGCGATGGCGCTGACGGTCATCGCCGCACCGACCATCAGGACCAGCCCGACACGGCCAGGATCGGGCCGGACCTGCACAGGCGGTGTCATGCGCTCGCCCGAAACAGCGCCTCACCGCTTCCCATCCGCGCCCCCTGATCCGCTCGACAACAGGATGCTCGTCTCCGAATTCGCCACCCCCTCGATCTGCCGTATCTGCCGCAACACCGCGTCGAACCGTTCCAGGCTATCGGCGCCCAGCTCCACCACCACGTCCCAGCGCCCGTTCGTCGTGTGCACGCAGCTCACCTCCACCAGCGCCCGCAACGCGCGCAGCACGGCGGCCGACCGGTCCCCGCGCACCTCGATCATCATGACCGCCCGCACGCCCTGCCCCGCCAAATCCGGCCGCAACCGCACCGTAAAGCCCTGTATCGTCCCACGCTCCATCAGCCGGGCGATCCGGTTCTGCACCGTCCCGCGCGAGACGCCCAGGCTGGCCGCCAGTGCGGACACCGACGCGCGCCCGTCCTGCCGCAAAAGCGCCACCAGAGCCTGGTCCGTCGTGTCCATCCGCCAACATACCTGCCATTCCGCCAACCGGGGCTGACATAATGCCAGAGCGCAGCCCGAAACGAAGCAGTTTTCCCGCTTCCGCCTGACCGTCCCCGCGCGCATCCTGCGCCCCTCGCGACAGGACCCGCCGCAGATGGACCAGACCACCGCCCGCCCTTTGCAGGACCGCCCGCGCAGCACGCAGGACTACCTCGGCCTCGAAGCCCGCTACGGCGCGGACAATTACAAGCCGATGGACGTGGTCCTCACCCGCGGCGAAGGCGTCTGGGTCTGGGACGTCGACGGCCGCCGCTATCTCGACGCGCTCTCCGCCTATTCCGCCGTCAACCAGGGCCACTGCCACCCCCGCATCCTCGCCGCCATGGTCGAACAGGCCGGCCGCCTCACGCTGACCTCCCGCGCCTTCCGCAACGACCAGCTCGGCCTGTTCTACGAAGAGATCTGCGCGCTGACGCGCACCAGCGCCGTCCTGCCGATGAACTCCGGCGCAGAAGCCGTGGAATCCGCCCTCAAGGTCGCCCGCAAATGGGGCTACCAGGTCAAGGGCGTCCCGGAAAACCAGGCCGAAATCATCGTCTGCGGTGACAATTTCCACGGCCGCACCCTGGCCATCGTCGGCTTCTCCACTGACCCGGTCAGCCGCGCCGATTTCGGCCCCTTCACCCCCGGCTTCCTCGTCGTGCCCTATGGTGACGCCGCCGCCCTGCAAGCCGCCATAACCCCCAACACCGTCGCCATCCTGCTCGAACCCATCCAGGGCGAGGCCGGCGTCATCATCCCGCCGGACGGCTACCTGCGCGCCGTCCGCCGCTTGGCCACCGAGCACCGCGTCATCATGGTGCTGGACGAAATCCAGACCGGCCTCGGCCGCACCGGCCGCCTCCTCGCCGAGGAGCACGAGGGCGTCGAAGCCGACCTCACTCTGGTCGGCAAAGCTCTCTCGGGCGGCTTCTACCCCATAAGCGCCGTACTCTCGAACGCCGAAATCATGGGCGTGCTCAAACCGGGCGAGCACGGCAGCACCTTCGGCGGCAACCCGCTCGCCTGCGCCGTCGCGCGCATGGCGCTGCGCGTGCTCACCGAAGAGGGCATGATCGAAAACGCCGCCATCCAGGGCGCCCGCCTCCTCGCCGGCCTGCGCGCCATCGGCTCGCCACGCGTGCGTGACATACGCGGCCGCGGCCTCATGCTCGCGGTCGAACTGCACGAGCACGCCGCTCCCGTATGCGAGGCGCTGCGGAAATCCGGCGTGCTGTGCAAGGAGACGCACGAGAACACCATACGCATCGCGCCGCCGCTGGTGATCACGGGCGAGCAGGTGGACTGGGCGCTGGAGCGGTTCGCCGCGGCGCTGAAGTAACCAGGAGTGCGAAAACTCCCGCTCACCCGCCTCTAACAGGGCGCGAACCGGCCCCGCAGAACCAGCCGCCGATCACACTGCGTACAGGCGCAAGCCGCAACGTTGCCGCGACAGCGGAGCAAACGCTCCTCGCCTCTTCTTGCAGCAGGCCTTCCTTGCGCCGCCGGAACCCGTAACGGCCGCCCGTTCGCAAGCATAAACAGCCGCCATGACGCTATTGCGAGCAGACGTGACTTGAACTAAACACGGATGAGGGATGCCAAATCCAAACAAGACGCCCGTGAGGAACAACGCCTACATAACGAAGCAAAGTTCTGCCCGGTTCGCCGGCCAGCGATGGCAGGCTTACATACGGCATCCAGGCAGCCGGCAGGCCTATGTATTTGCCGCCGCCGCCGTCCTGGCAATCTCGGCGTTGAATACTATAATACTTCTTGTCGTTCCTATGCCGCCGCTTGTTCTTCTCATTCCGGCTCTCGTTCTGACCGGCCTGTCCTGCGGCGCAGGCCCCGGCTTTGCGGTCGCCGCGATGGGTGCCCTGATCGCGTGGCTGTCTCCGGCGCCGGCCGGCTTCCCCGCCGGCCTGCCTGCAAAGCAGCTCGTCATCCGCGCCGTCCTGTTCGTGTCCATCTCGGGGCTGGTCGTCTGCATCACCTCGGCCCTGCGCCGCGTGCTGGTGCCCGCAAGCGCGCGCCTCAAGGTCGAGGCGGCGCTCGGCGAAGCCAGCGTCGGCGCCTGGGAACTTGACCTGCTCACGAAGATGGTCTGCGCGTCGGCGAGCGCGCATCAGATGTTCGGCCTGCAATACACCGGGCAGGCTACGCACATCGACAGCTGGCTGTCGCAGATCGTTCCCGAAGACGCGGCCGCCATACGCAAGAGCTTTCACGCATCGCCGCAGGACCAGACAAGCTACCTCGCGGAGTACAGGGTCCCGCGGAACGATGGACATGACAGGTGGATCATGTCGCGCGCCGGCGTGCTCGTCTCGCACGGCCGGTCCCGCCTGATCGGCGCGCTCATAGACGTCACCGACCGCCACCTCGCCGAGGAGCGGTTCCGCGAGGCCACTGCCCTGCTCCGCACGGTCGTGGAGACCGCCCCCGCCAGGATCTACGCCAAAGACCGCCACGGACGGATGCTGCTCGCCAACCGGCCGGCCCTCACGGTCATCGGCCGGCCGTGGCAGGACGTCGAGGGCCGCACCGAGCCGGAATTCTTCGCCGATGCGGCACAGGCCGCGGCGGTGGCCGCCCATGACGGGCGCCTCATGCAGGCCGGCCAGGCCGAACAGGTCGAGGAGCTGATGGGCGAGGACAGGGGATCGCCGCGTGTCTGGTCGTCGGCAAAGGCGCCGATGCACGATCCCGCGGGCGCCGTGGTCGGCCTGGTCGGCGTCTCGGTCGAGATCACCGGGCAGAAGCGCGTCGAAGCCCGGCTCCGCCTGCTGGTCGACGAGCTGGACCATCGCCTGAAAAACACGCTCGGCGTCGTCCAGGGTATCGTCCTGAAAACGCTGGACGGGTCCGACCCGGCGACGCGGCAGGCCCTGGTAAGCCGGCTGGTGGGATTGGCCGCCGTGCATGACCTGCTGACGCGGAAGCAATGGGAAGGCGCCGGTCTTGAAGACGTCGTGGCGGTCGTGCTCGCGCCGCATGGCGGCCCGAACGGCCCGCGCTTCCGCATCAGCGGCCCGAAGCTGCGTCTCAGCCCGAAGGCCGCCCAGACCATGTCCATGGGCCTGCACGAACTGGCGACCAACGCCCTCAAGCACGGCGCCCTGTCGAACGCCGGCGGCGCAGTGACGATCGACTGGATTGTAACGGATGAGCACGTCCCCAGGCTGCGTCTGACCTGGGCGGAGCAGGGCGGTTCTGCCGTCACACCGCCGGTGCGCAACGGTTTCGGCTCGTGGCTCATGCGGCGCGGCCTGCCCCATGACCTGGCCGGCACCGTACGCCTCAGCTTCGATCAGGCCGGGCTCGTCTGCGTGATCGAGGCGCCGCTGACGGAAATCACCGGGCCGGAGGTCGCCCTGCCGCCCGGCGCCGCAAACCAGGCCAGCAGGTCATGAATGCCGGACGCCTACGGGTTCTGCTGGTCGAGGATGAAGCTTTCATCTCCATGGTCGTGGAGTGCTACCTCGAGGACCTCGGCTGCGACGTCGTGGCAACCGCATCCCGTCTGGAAGACGGCATGCGCGCAGCGACCGACCTGCAGATCGACGTGGCGCTGCTGGACGTGAACCTGGCCGGACGACTGAGCTACCCCATCGCAAACATACTCAACACCCGCAACATCCCCTTCATCTTCGCAACCGGCTACGGCTTTTTTACCCTGCCGGACATGTTCGACGGCGCGCCTGTGCTGCCCAAACCGTTCGAACAACCCACGCTCGCCCAGGCGCTTACCGGTCTGCTGGGGATCGCGGTTCCGTAGTGTACGGCTTGATCGTTTCAAAGAAAGGCAAGGCCTTCTTTTTTGCAAAAAAGAAGCAAAAAACTTTTTCTCCCCGCCGGTCCGTCGTCTCGGTTCGTCTCTGGGCACCCGCGATGGGGCTCATGTGGGATAGCAGAAATCCAGCCTTGCTCACCCGACAGACCGCGCGCGTGAACCCGCGGGCTCACGGCTGCACCACGACAGGCGACACCCCGCCCATCCAGTACGCCAGCTCGCGCGGAT
>CAHJWU010000076.1 GCA_903643085.1 Rhodospirillales bacterium | reverse complement strand
TGCGCCGCACGAAATCCCCCGTGCGGCGTTCGTCGGAGAGGTCGACCGGCGGCGGCGCGCCGTCTTCCCGGCCGGCGATTTCGCGCAGCCACAGCGACTGGCCGAGGTGGCCCGCCGTGCGGCCGACCAGCACCAGCGTGTCGCCCTCACTCAGCGCCAGACCCGCCGAGGCCGCCGCGTCGTCCAGCACGCCGAGACCGCCGATGGCCGGCGTGGGCAGGATCGCCGCCCCCTGCGTCTCGTTGTACAGGCTGACGTTGCCGCTCACGATCGGGAAGTCCAGCGCGCGGCACGCATCCCCCATGCCCTGCACGGCGGCCACGAACTGCCCCATGATCTCCGGTCTCTCCGGATTGCCGAAATTGAGGTTGTCGGTCACTGCCAGCGGCCGCGCGCCTGTCGCCGTTATGTTGCGCCACGCTTCGGCCACCGCCTGCGCGCCCCCCATGCGCGGATCCGCGGCGCAATACCGCGGCGTGCAATCCGTGGTCAGCGCGAGCGCGCGCCTGCTGCCTTCCAGGCGAACGATCGCCGCATCCGCCGCCCCAGGCCGGCGCACCGTCTGGCCGCCTATGGTGCTGTCGTACTGGTCGGTGATCCAGGCGCGGCTGCACAAATCCGGGCACGCGATCAGCGTCAGCAGCGCGGCCTGGATGCCCACGGGGTCGGCCACCTCGCCAAGCGGCGCAGGTGCGGTCGGCTCCGTGTAGGGCCGGCGGTAAGAGGGGGCGAGTTCAGCCAGCGGCTCCAACGCGATGTCGGCCTCCACGCGCCCCTGGTGGCGTATGACGATGTGCCCGGTATCCGTCAGGCGCCCGATGACCGCGAAATCCAGCTCCCATTTCTCAAAGATCGCCCGCGCCATCTCCTGCCTGTCAGGCCGCAGCACCATCAGCATCCGCTCCTGGCTCTCCGACAACATCATTTCGTATGCCGTCATGCCGGCCTCGCGCTGCGGGCAGGCATCCAGGTCCAGCTCGATGCCTACGCCGCCCTTGCCGGCCATCTCCACCGACGAGCTGGTCAGCCCCGCCGCACCCATGTCCTGTATCGCCACGATGGCATCCGTCGCCATCAGCTCCAGGCACGCCTCGATGAGCAGCTTCTCGGTGAACGGGTCGCCCACCTGCACGGTCGGCCGCTTGCTCTCCGCGTCGGCGCCGAATTCGGCGGACGCCATGGTGGCGCCATGTATGCCGTCCCGCCCCGTCCGGCTGCCGACATAGACCACCGGATTGCCCACGCCGGCCGCGGCACTGAGAAAGATGCGGTCCTGCCGCGCGATGCCCACCGTCATGGCGTTGACCAGCGGGTTGCCGTCATAGGCGGCGTGGAAATTGACCTCCCCGCCGACCGTAGGCACGCCCACGCAATTGCCGTAGCCGCCGATGCCGCGCACCACGCCGTCCACCACGCGCCTGGTCGCCGGATGCCCGGGCCGCCCGAACCGCAGCGCGTTCAGATTGGCGACCGGCCGCGCGCCCATGGTGAACACGTCACGCAGGATGCCGCCCACCCCCGTCGCGGCACCCTGGTAGGGCTCGATGAAGCTGGGATGGTTGTGCGACTCCATCTTGAAGATCGCCGCCAGCCCCTCGCCGATATCCACCACGCCGGCGTTCTCGCCCGGCCCATGAATCACCCAGGGCGCGCTGGTCGGCAGTTCGCGCAGCCAGACCCGGCTGGATTTGTAGCTGCAATGCTCCGACCACATGACCGAGAAGATCCCCAGCTCGGTCAGCGTGGGCGTGCGGCCCATGATGGAGAGGACGCGGCCGTATTCTTCGGCGTTCAGGCCGAACGACCTGGCGAGTGCGGCGTCGATGGGCGCGTTCATCGCGGTCAGGCCGCCAGCGCGTGCATGAGGCCGTCGAACAGCGGCCGCCCGTCGGTCCCGCCCATCAGCGGATCGACCAGGTCCTCCGGATGCGGCATCAGCCCAAGCACCCGCAGGTTCTCGCTGTACACCCCGGCGATCGCGTTGAGGCTGCCGTTCATGTTGGCGCCGGGCGTGAGCTCGCCGGACGCAGACACATAGCGGAACGCCACCCGCCCCTCGCCTTCCAGCCGCGCCACCGTCTCGGCAGAGGCGAAATAGTTGCCGTCCCCATGCGCCATCGGCGCGCGGAACACCTGGCCCTGCGCATACAGCCGGGTGAACGCGGTGCCGGCGCGCTCCACCCGGAGGTGACAGTCCCGGCTGATGAACCGCAATCCCGCATTGCGCAGCAGCGCCCCGGGCAGCAGCCCCGCCTCCGTCAATATCTGGAAGCCGTTGCAGATGCCGAGTATCAGGCCGCCGCGCGCAGCGAACGCACGCAGCGCCGGCATGATCGGCGACTGCGCCGCCATGGCGCCGCAGCGCAGGTAGTCGCCATGGCTGAAGCCGCCCGGCAGCACCGCCAGGTCCACATCGCCAAGCTCGGTCTCCCGGTGCCAGACCAGGCGCGGCTGGCGGCCGGACGCCTGCGCCAGCGCGATCGCCACGTCCCGCTCCCGGTTGGTCCCGGGAAAGATAACCAGCGCCGTCTTCACGAGTGCCCATCCAGCCAGCCCCCGACGGGGCGCAAAGTCTTCTGGTCCCTCTCCCGAAGAAGGACCGCCGCCGCCTCTTACACCTTACGCTACGCCGCGCCCACCATAGGCATCGCAGGGCCGACTGCGGCCATGCCGGCGCGCCGGTGTTTCAGTCTTGCTCCTGAAGCGAAGAAAGGCCTTCTTTTTTGCAAAAAAGAAGCAAAAAACTTTTGCTCCTCCGGCCTGCGCAACTGTCCGCGCTGGTTCTGCCGGTGCGCATGCTGGAGGAATCGGAGAACGCGCTGGTGCGGGCAGGGGTGAGGAGTTCTCTATCACAAAACCGCTTCACTACTCCGACGCCACCGCCACCCCCCGCAAGGCCGCACCCTGCCCAGGCGCGTCCGCCACATGCCGCCGCGCCAGCACCAGGTAGAACGCCGGCACCACGAACAGCGTGAACAGCGTCCCGATCGCCAGCCCGGACGCGATCACGAGCCCCATGGAAAACCGCGCCGCCGCCCCCGCGCCCGTCGCGAACACCAGCGGCGCCACGCCCAGCACCATGGCTGCCGTCGTCATCAGGATCGGCCGCAACCGCAGCAGCGCGGCATGTTCGATGGCCTCGCGCTTCGTGCGTCCCAGCGCCTGCTGCTCGTTGGCCACCTCCACCATCAGGATGCCGTGCTTGCTGATGAGCCCCATCAAAGTGACCAGCCCCACTTCGGAGTAGATGTTCAGCGTGGCGCCGTGCACGCCGAAATAGATGAACAGCAGCGCGCCCGCGAGCGACATCGGCACCGAGACGAGGATGATCAGCGGATCGCGGAAGCTGCCGAACAACGCCGCCAGCGACAGGTAGATGACAACCACCGCGAAGCCGAACGTGGCGGCGAACCCGGACGCTTCCTGGACGAACTGCCGCAACGGCCCGCTGGTGTCGGTCGCGTAATCGGGCGGCAGCACGCGCGCCGCCACCGCGTCCAGCGCGGCCATCGCGTCGCCCTGCGTCACCCCCGGCAAAGGCACGCCGGTCAGGCTCGCCGCGTTCATCTGCTGGAAGTGGCTGATGTTCTCGGGGACCGTCGTCATCTCTATGTGCGCCACCGCGGAAAGCGGGACCGGCACGCCGCCCACATTGGCGATCGTGAAGGATTGCAGCTGGTCCGCATTGAGCCGGTCAGCGCGCATCACCTGCGGGATAACCTTGTAGGACCGGCCGGCAAGGTCGAAGTAGTTGACGTAGCCGCCGCTCAACAGCGTGTTGAGCACGCCGCCCACCCGAGTCATGTCCAGCCCGAGGGCAGCCACCTTGTTACGGTCGATCACGATGGTCGCCTGCGGCAGGTCGATCTTGAGGTCGCGGTCGATGAACGCGAATAATCCGGTCTTCTGCGCCGCTTCCAGAAAGCGCCTCGATACGCCGTCCAGCTCGCTGAACGGCCGTGTCGTCTTGATGACGTAGCCGACCGGCAGCTCGCCGAAGCTGCCGGGCAGCGGCGCCGGCTGGAACACCGCGAGGTTCTCACCCGCAACGTTCGCCAGCTTCTGCTGCAGGTCAGCCATCACCTCGGTCGAGGAACGTGTCCGCTCCGCAAACGGCTTCAACTCGACCCCGCCGCCAGACTGCCCAGGCTGGTCGAACTGGTAGGACGCCTTGAACTCGGGCAGCGATCTCTCGATCGCGACGACCTGTTTTTCATACAGCCTGAGCTGGTCGATCCCCGCGGTCGGAGACACCGACCCGCCCATCTCGAGAAATCCGCGGTCCTCCTGCGGCGCCAGCTCGGTGGTCGATCCGGCGTAGAGGAGGTAGCTGCCGGCAAATATCCCGAGCCCGAACAGCACCATCACCGGCCGCAGCGTCAGCGCCAGCCGCAATGCCGGCCGATAGGCGCGTTGCATCGGCCCGAGCGAGCCGCGCCGCTCCGCCTGGCGCGGTGCGCGCAGCAGGAACCGGCACATCATCGGTGACAGCGTGAGCGCCAGCACCGCCGACACCGTAACACTGCCGACAAGCGTCAGAGCGAACTCGCGGAACAGCGCACCGGTCAGCCCGCTGCGCAACGCGATCGGCACATACACGGCGACGAGCACCACCGTCATCGCCACGATCGGCCCCGCAAGGCTGCGCGCCGAACGCATGGCGGCCTCGAGCGGCGCCGCACCTTCGGACATCTCGCGGCTGACGTTCTCCACCACGATGATCGCGTCGTCCACCACCAGGCCCGTGGCCAGCACCAGCGCCAGCAGCGTGAGCAGGTTGATCGAGAAACCGAACAGCCAGAGTATGGCGAACGTGCCGACCAGCGACAGCGGGATGGTGATCACCGGTATCATCGAGGCACGCGCAGACCGCAGGAACGCGAACACCACCACGGCCACGATAACCAGACTCTCCAGCAGCGTTTTGACCACCTCGCTGATCGACTGCCGCACGTTCGCGGTGACGTCGTTTGCGATGTCGGCATGCAGGCCCTGCGGCAGAGCGGCTTTCAACGCCTCGAACTTGGTGCGCACGCGGTCCACCAGGTCCAGCACGTTGGCCGTCGGCACCGCCTCCACGTCGATCAGTATGGCGGGCTTGCCGCTGAACAGCAGTGCCTGCTGGTAGTTGTCCGAACCCAGCTCCACCGTCGCCAGGTCGCCCAGCCGCGTGATGGCACCGTTGGACTGCTTGATGACGAGGGCTCTGAACTCCGGCAGCGTGTGCACCCCCGTGGTGATGCCGATAGGAATCTGCACCATCTGGCCGGTCGTCGAACCCGCGGCGGACGTGAAGTTGTTCGCGGCCATCGCGGCGGAGACGTCGGCTGCCGTCAGGTTGTGCGCCGCCAGCTTCACCGGATCGAGCCAAGCGCGCACCGCGAAGTTCTGCGCGCCCCACACCTGCGCCACCTGCACGCCGGGTGTCGCCTGTATCTGCGGCTGCACCACGCGCGTCAGATAGTCGGTGATCTGCGCCGGCGTCATGATGTCGCTGGTGAACGCCAGTATCAGCGTGCCGCCCTGACCGCCGGTCTGCAGATGCACCGTCGGCGTCTGCGACTCGCGCGGCAACTGGTCGTGCACCGCGCTGAGCTGCGTCTGTATTTCGGTAAGCGCGCGGTCCGGATCCTGGTTCAGCCGTAGATGCGCGGTGATCGTGCTGTCGCCCGTCATGCTCGTGCTTGTCAGGTAGTCGATCCCGTCCACCTGCGCGATCGCGTTCTCGATCGGCGTGGTGATGAAACCCGCCATCGTGGAGGCGTCCGCGCCGTAATACGTGGTCTCGACCTGTATCAGCGCGTTCACCGTTTTGGGAAACTGCCTGACGGGCAGCACGCGTTCCGAACCCAGGCCGAGCAGCAGGATGAAAACGCTGACGACGACGGAGAGCACCGGGCGCAGGATGAACATGTCTGTCAGGCGCATGGGGTGGGCCTTTCTTTCTTCACTTACTCCTCCGCCGGGTGCGGCCTGGGATCGTCAGACGGCAGCACGCTGTTGTTCACCACCACCTGCGACCCCTGCCTCAGCTTGATCTGACCCGCCGTCACCACCGTGGCGCCATCGGCCAGTCCCGCCGTCACCGCCACCTGATCACCGCGCGTGGGCCCCGTGCGCACCACCGCCTGATGCGCCACCCCTTGCTCCACCACATAAACCAGGCTGCCATACGGATTATACACGATCGCCGCGTTCGGCAGCGTGACGTAGCGGTGCACCGCGCCGGTGCGCAGTTCCACGCTGGCGAACATTCCCGGCACCAGCGCGTGATCCGCGTTCGACAGGGTGGCCCGCACCTGCGCCATCCTGCTGTTCGCATCCAGCTTCGGGCTTATCGCCGTGATCCGGCCGGCAAAGTCGCGGCCTGGATAGGCATCGACGTGCAGCACCGCCGTCTGGCCGATGTTCACCTCGGCCAGCGCCTGCTGCGGTACAAAGAAGTCGACATACAGCGGATCGAGCGCCTGCAACGTCACCACCGTGGTGCCCGCCGGCAGGTACTGGCCCTGATCCACCAGGCGCAGCCCAAGCCGCCCGGCAAACGGGGCGCGTACGATCTTCTCGGCGGCCAGCGCCTGCGCCTGGCTCACCTGCGCGCGCGCTGACCGCAAGTGGCTGTCATCGGCGTCTATGCTTGCCTGGCTGACCGCCTGCGCCCGGAACTGCTTGGTGTCGCGCGCCAGGTTCGCCGCCGCCAGATCGGCGGCCGCCTGCAGGTCTGCCAGATGCGCCGCATCGTCGTTCGGCCGCAGCCGCAACAGCACGGTGCCGGCCGTCACGTCGCGGCCCGAATCGAACTCCACGCTGTCCACCACGCCGGAGACCTCGCTGGCCAGGTCCGCGCCGCGCACGGCGCGCACCGTGCCCACGGCAGCCAGCGTGTCCTGCCAATCCGACTGATGCGCGACCGTCGTGCTGACCGTCGCCGCGGGGCCTTGTGCGTAGGCTGGCCCCGCCAGAACAAAGGCGAGGAAGAAAGGGCTTCGTCTTTGCAGCAGACAAGCAAAAGCCTTCTGGCCCCTGTCGGCGAGCGAAGAAAAGATCCGCGACGGCGGAGAAAAAGCCTCCCGGTTCCGGTTTTCAGAGAACGGCTTGCTTCTTTTCATGGCAGCAAAGACCTCAGGAGTTTTTCGGGCGGGGCCGGCAAATCGTCCCGGTTCCACCACCCGCCGCCCAGCGCCACGTAAAGCGCCACCGTGTCCGTGTAGCGCGCAGCCTGCGCGCGTATCAGGCCGATCACCGCATTCTGGTACTGCGTCTGGGACGTCAGCACCGTCAGGTAAGCCACCCCGCCCGCGCCATATTGCAGCCGCGCCAAACTCAGGCTGCGCGCCGAAGCCTGCTCGGCCGCCTCGTTGGCGGCCAGCGCCCGCGCGTCGCCTTCCAGCGCCGTCAGCACGTCCGCCACGTTCTGGAACGCGCCCACCACCGTGGCACGGTAGTTCGCCGCCGCCGCGCGCGCCGCCGCATACGCCGCGCGTTGCTGGTGCAGCAGCGTGCCGCCCTCGAACACCGGCGCCAGCGCCTGGGTGATGATCGTGTAGATGCCGTTGCCTGGCGTGAACAGGTCGCCGATCCGCGCCGGCGCGCTGCCCAGCGCGCCCTGCAACGTGAACTGCGGCAGCCGGTTGGCGATGGCCACCCCCACCTGCGCGGTCGCCTGGTGCAACTGCTCGGCCGCCGCCCGTATGTCCGGCCGCTGGTCCACCAGGCGCGACGGCAGGCTCACCGGCAGGGTGCCGGGCAGCCGCAAATCCTCCAGGTGCAGGCTGGGCAGGTCGGCCTCCTCCGGTACCCGGCCGAGGTAAGCGGCCAACTGGTTGCGCGCCTGCTGCAACTGCGTCTGCAGCGGCACCACCAGCGCCTGGGTGTTGGCAAGCTGGGCTTCCTGCGTCGCCACATCCGTCCCGGTGGCGCCGCCGAGCTGGAACTGGCTGCGCACCGTGGTCAGCAGATGCTGCTCCGCATCCACCAGTTCCTCCTCGGCGGCGATCTGCGCGGCCAGCGAAGCCGCGTTGATCGCCGCCGTCGCCGTGTTGGCGGCCAGCATGTTGGTCGCCCCCTCCAGCTGGAAGCGCTGCACCTGCGCCGCCGCTTCGGACGCCTCCACCGTGCGGCGTATCTGTCCCCACACGTCGAAGGTGTAGGAGATGTTGAACTGGCCCTGGTAGAAACCGAAGCTCTCGCTCACCGCCATGGGCCCCACCAGGCCGGCCTCTGCACCGCTCACCTTCTCCCGTGTGCGGGTCAGCTGGGCGGAGACGGTGGGAAAGAATGCGCCCTGCTGGGCAATCGTGTTCTCCTGCGCCTGACGCAACGTCTCGGCCGTGGCTTCCAGCGTCGGGTTCTGCCGGATCGCCACCGTCACCAGCCGCGCCAGCGCGGGCGAGTGAAACAGGTTCCACCAATCGCCAGGCACATCGGCACCGGGCGCGAAAACCTGGTTGCCGCCCGCCTTCGCGGCCACGCCGCCTGTGCTGCCGGGCAGGGTCGCTTCGGTAAACCGGTCGGCCGCCGGCGGTGCTGGCTGCCTGTAGGTCGGCCCCACGGCGCACCCCGCCAGCGCAGATCCGGCGGCAGCCAGCAGCAACCCCGAGCGACGGGATCCCGTATCGGGACTTTTAGTTGGAATGACGCTCTCCCCCCGGCCGCAAACGGCCGCCGCCCATAGCATCAGGTTCGCACCCGAACCAGATTGGCACGGTGGAGGCGGCGGTAATCTTGCGTAACGTGTTGCGGCAAGTCCCATACCCGACCTGATGCCCGACCTCATGCACGGCTTCATGCATGACCGGTCTGCAGCCGGCGTGCCATCGCCTAACCACATCGAAACACACGGTTATTTTTTACCCACCTCCGAGGGCCGCCGCATGATCTGGAATCGGCCACCAACATCTGGCGCCTTGCACCACTTGCGGCAACACGCAACCCGGCCGATCATGCCACAATGCAGCCGGCCGCCCCGACCACCGCGACAGCGCGACCAGACTGGGTGCAAGCTGCCGGACAGGCAGCCTTTGCCGCCTGCCTGCTCTTGCCGCTTGCCCTGCTGCACGCCCGCGCCGTGGCGGAGATCCTGATCGCCGCCATCGACATCCTGTTTCTCGCCCGTTGCGCCGCCGCGCGGCAGACGGCCTGGCTGCGGCAGCCGTTCATGCTGGCCGCACTTGGCTGGTGGGCCTGGCTGTCGGTCTGCTCGGCAATCGGCACAGGCGGGCTGCTGATGAGCCTGCTCGCCATACGCCTGCCGGTGCTCGCGATGGCGCTCGGAACCTGGGTGCTCGGCGGCGACACGCCCCGTGCCGCCGCCGCCCGTCACGCCACCTGGGTCGTGCTCGCCGTGGCGTTCTGCTGGATCGGCCTGCAAGCATGGCAGCAATACCTGTTCGGCGCCAACCTGTTCGGCCAGCCCCGCTGGCCGGACGGCGCGCTCACCGGACCTTTCGGAAAGCCGCGCGCCGGGCCAGCCTTCATCCTGCTGTTCTTTCCCGCGCTGCTTCCCTGGCTGGCAAGGCAGGCCGCCAGGCCCGGACCCGCGCCCAGGATGGCCGCGACGGGTATGGCCATGCTCGCCGCCCTGACGATGGTGCTCATCGGCCAGCGCATGCCGACCGCGCTGATGCTGCTGGGTCTGGCCACGACGGCGTTGCTCGTGCCGCGCCTGCGCCTGGCGATGGTCGCGGCCGCGGCCGCGGGCGCCGCACTTGTCGCCGCCTTGCCCTGGGTCTCACCCGCCGCCGCCGCCAAGCTGGTTCAGGAGACCACCCTGCAGATGAGCCATTTCGGCCAGAGCGATTACGGCCTGATTTTCACCCGCGCGATCACCGTCGCCGAGCTTCACCCCTGGCTGGGTCAGGGCTTCGACGGCTTCCGCCGCGGCTGCCACGACACCGCAGGCATGCACGGCATCGCCTGGCTGGGCATACCGACGGCCGGGCTCAACGGCGGCCTTGCGGCCTGCAACTTCCATCCGCACAACTACTATTTGGAGGCGCTGGACAATTCCGGCCTGCCCGGCCTCGTCCTGTTTACGCTCATGGTGGCCGCCGCCGTGGCGCGGCTGAGCCATGGGCTGCAAAAGCGGCTTGCCCCGTTGCGTGCCGGCCTGCTGGTAGGCGCCGTGGTGGCCCTGTGGCCGGTCGCGTCGACGTCCGCGTTCACCTCCATGCCGAACGGCGGCTGGGTCTTCCTGCTGCTCGGGCTAGGTTTCGCCGCCGCGCCCGCGACCGGCGTCCGGGAACAACGGGCGACAAACATCGTTTGAGCCTGTTGCAAACAACTGGACAGGCTGATGAGCGACGAGACGACCTCCGACCACGGCTTCATCCGTGCCTGGGCCGAAGCACGCGACGGCCGTCCCGCCTTTGTGGAAGGCCGGACGACGCCGGCCGGAAACCCGCTGCTACGGTTCGATTTCGGCACGCCAGAGCCGGGGTTGCGCGAGATTGCCTGGGACGAGTTCTTCACGATATTCGAGACCGAGAAGCTGGCCCTCGATTTTCGTGAATTTCCTGGCCAGTTAAGCCGGTTCTACAAGCTGGTGCCGCGGATAGGGGAGTAAGGAACGCCCTCCTGCGACGAGAAGAGCTGCTTTCGAAACCTGCTTTCGCGGCAGGGCGCTGGCGCGGGCAGGCGGGCAGAACTGTATCGCCTCTTCTGTCAACGGCACCCCTACACGGAAAATTCGCCCACCAGCTCCGCAATCCGCTCCGGATCGGCCTGCTCCATAACCCGCCGCGCAAACCGCGTACACGCATCGATGGAGACCGACCGCACCGCCTGCTTGACCCGCGGCACGGAAGACGCGTTCATGCTGAACGAGCGTATCCCCAAACCCAGCAGCAGCGGCGTCAGCTTCGGGTTGGCCGCCATCTCGCCGCACACGCTCACCGGCATGCGCATGCGCAAGGCCGCCTCCGTCGCAAACTGGATGAGCCGCAGCACCGCCGGGTGCAGCGGATCGTACAGGCTGGCGACGTCGGTGGCCGCGCGGTCCACCGCCAGCGTGTACATCGCCAGGTCGTTGGTGCCGATCGCGAAGAAATCCGCCTCCAGCGCCAGCGCATCGGCGGACAACGCGGCGCCCGGCGTCTCGATCATGATGCCCAGCGGCGGCAGCTTATCCGCCAGCTTCTCGCCGCGCCGGCGCAGACGGCGGCCGACGCGCTCATAGATCTCGCGCGCGGCGCGCACCTCGGCGGTGTTGGTCACCATCGGCAGCAGCACACGCACCGGCCCGGATTTCGCCACCCGCAGGATCGCCGCCAGCTGCGTCTCGAACAGATCAGGCTGGCGCAGCAGCAGGCGCAGGCCCCGCACGCCCAGCGCGGGATTGTGGTCCAGCGTGTCCGGCACCAGGCCGCGCGCCACCAGCGCGTCGATGTCTTTCTCGCCGCCCCAGTCCAGCACGCGTATCGTGACGCAGTCGCCGTCCATCGCCTCGATCACCGTGCGGTACGTCTCGGCCTGTGCCGCCTCGTCAGGCAGGCTCTCGCGGTTCATGAACAGGAACTCGGTGCGGAACAGCCCTATGCCGGTCGCCCCCGCGCCGGCCACCAGCGGCAGCTCGGCCAGCAGCTCCAAATTCGCCTGCAGCTGCACCTGCTCGTGATCCGTGGTCTCCGACAGCAGCCGCCGGAAGCGCGCCAGCCTTTGCCGCTCGCGCGCGTATTCGGCCACGCCGCGCTTTGCCGCGGCCAGGGTCGCGGCCTCCGGCTGCAGCACGATTCGC
>CAHJWU010000075.1 GCA_903643085.1 Rhodospirillales bacterium | reverse complement strand
TGGAACATCGACGCATCACCGAATACAGCCGCCGAAACCGTCAAGCAGTAATCCCGCGGTGTCCCTCGGACGCTTACAGAGCTAGAGCATTTTCCTGCCCTTCTCCGATTCAACCAGGTCGGAAAATGCTCTAGTCGGCATCCGGCTTGGTAAAACCGCCTGACGACGTGGCGCTGACCCGCTTGTGCGGGCGTGCGCCGCGTGGCTATCGGGATAAGGCTTAGGGCCGTTCAGCCGCTGGGGGAGACAGATTTTTATCGCCGGGCTTGCGGAAGGACGGCTTGATGGCGCCGTGGGTGATCCCGGGTGCCATGGATGGGGCGGCGTTCGACCACTACGTTGAAACCTGGCTGGCCCCGCTGCTGCAGCCTGGCGACGTCGTCATCCTCGACAACCTCCCGGTCCACAGGAGCGCTTTCGCCAGGGCGATAGTGGGTGCGGTGCACGGCTGCTGTTCGTGCCGCAATACCCGCCAGACCTGACCCCGATCGAGATGGCGCTGTCCAAATTGAAAGCGCATCGTGGGCCGCCTCGGCCCGCACCTTCAACACCCTTATCGCCGCACTCGGAAGCGTACGCGACTTGGCCACCCCGCAGCAATGCGGCAACTATTTCAAAGCCGCAGGCAATACGTCCAAATAGGCGTCCGCCGCTCTAGCTTCACGTTCGTGTCTGGGCTGGTCCTGAGACATTGCTACAGCTAAAACTACCGGGCGCTCGGATATCTGCTGCGGATGGAAATCACGCAATATGCCGACAGCATGAGGGACACGGCGAGCAATCCTGCTGCACTTCCGATCAAAGTGTAGCGAAGTCCGACCAGGCTTCCGAGCAGCCCCGCACCAACTGCACTGATCGGGGCTATTCCCGACATGATGGCTGTGAAAATTCCGGCAACGCTTCCAAGAATGTTCGGTGGTGCACTTTCCTGCAGGATGGTGCCCAACGCGACACTGACCAGGATGCTACCAAATGACGTCACCGCGCAGCATACACCGAAGACGATCGCCACGTTCTCAGGCGTCCCCTTCAACAGCGAGATGCCGAGCAGGCTGATCGCGACCAAGCCTACGCCCATGGCAAGAAGCACGCGTATGTCGAACAGTTTCGATACTTTGCCGGATGCGAGCGCGCCCAGCGCGCCCGCAGCCGCGCCAGCGGTGAGCGCGGCTGCATACCAGGCCGCCGGGACATGAAGATCCCGCACGATGAACAATGAGCCGATCGCATCGAATGAAGCGCCAAACAGGTTCACGAATACTGCGGCGACAACGATGGTGACGAATTCGGCATTACGCGTGACGAAGCGAAATCCCTCCCGCAACCCTGCCAGGTAAGGTGTCTGCGCGCCGATCTCGCCCGGCTTGGAATCGGCTATCGGTATGAGGCTGATACAGAAGGCTGCGATGATGAACGTAGCGGCATCGACGGCGACCGTGCCTGCCGCTGTCAGCGAAGCGATCAGCACTCCGGCCAATGCCGTGCCGGCTACCTTGGCTCCCGCTGTTACGGATCGGAAATAGCTGTTCGCCACGGCAAGATACGACCGTTCGACAATTTTCGGTATGAAACTGAACAGTGCGATCTCTTCGGCCATGCCGATGGTTGCGGCACAGAATGCAATCCCGGTCAGTAGAATGATGCTCAGCGCGTGGAAGTGATGCGCGATGACGATCGTGCTCAGCGCCACCCCGCTGACACAGTTGGCGACGATCAGCATGTTACGCTTCGAATGGCGATCTATCAGGGCGCCTATGAATGGGCTGAGCACTGCACTTGGCAGGAGTGCACTACCTTCCAAAACGCCCATCTCAAGAGGGGTGGCATTGAGCAGGAGGATAGCGATCAGCGGCATCGCGACGATCGTCAGGCGCGACCCTAGCGTGGAGATGGTCTTTGCGCCCAGCAGCAGCAGCCAAGAGGAGTTCATGTTCGATTTAGCAAGTTCGGGTCACGAAGGTTGGCCTCGTTGCCTCGAGAACCCGGCCAGTTGATCGATCCAAGAGGCTGGTTGTCACACGGCAACGAGATCCCTGCTCACCTCCATCGTTTCCGGCGCGAGCATTCCGGCTGCTATGTCCAGGTTCATCACGATGTTCATCACTCGCCCGCGTTCTGTGAACACAAGCCGTTTCTGCAAGATGCTGTCGAAGGTGGCGCCGTGAGTCTGACGCATGAAGTTTTCTTCGACCGGATCGATACAGGCGAATAGAAGCCTCAGCTCTGCCGCGGAGAGTACGGAGACCTTGCGGTCGCCCTCGCGTGAGTCGACCAGGACGATCCGGCCGCCCTCTCGGGCCAATTCGAGGACAGGTGGCTGAGCGCCGCCTGCGGCCGACCAGTTGGATTGCCAGCGATCAACCAGCTCGGCCAGATCGGAAAACGACTCTGCAAGGTCGGTGATGTACTGCGCCTCTATGTTCCCGTCCTGAAAATAGTACGCGATATTCCTGACCGATTCCGGCGAAAATGGCAGGCAATATTCATAATACTCGTATGGGTAGAGCTCCAGGCCATACTCCTTGTCCTTGGTAAAATACGGGCTGAAGCGGTCGAACCGGACTGGGAACACGCCTTCCGGAGGTACCAGGTGAAACAGGTCCGGCATGAACTCGAGGTAACGTTGATAGACGCTGGCCTGCTCGCCCGGAAAGCCGACGAGAAGGTTCCAGCTCGGTGTCACGTCGTGTTTGCGGCAGTTCAGGAGAAGCTTGAGATTGCCAAAGGCCGTTGTGCCCTTGCGCATGTGCTTCAACGTTGAGGTTGCAAACGATTCCACACCAGGCTGAATGACGGTGATGCGGCTTTCGCGCATGATCCGCACCTGTTCTTCGGTCAAATCGGCCTTGACCTCATAGAACAATTCCACATGCTCCGGCGGCCGCATGTCGCGGAATACCGACACGAAGTATTCGCGCGGCATGATGTTGTCGACGCAACCGAACCTGGTTGCGCGGTCGGAATACCTGTCGATGATGTCGTTGATGTATGTTCTCGCGATGTCCGGCGACATGGCGCGGTAGGACATGTCGCCACCGTTCAGGCCGCAGAACGTGCAATGTGCCTTGGCACCCCACCAGCACCCACGTGAGGTCTCGAAAGGCAGATCGGGCGAGACGGCGAATTCGGTAATAGTGCTGTCAAGTGATTCGAAGAAATCATCGTAATTCAACCGCACGGCCTCGTTGAGGTCGAGTTCATCGGCTTTCCACATGATGGTGACCGGCTTCGCGCCTGTGGGTAATCCGGTGGTGTCCTGATAATCGAGGCCGTTGCCGTCCTTGAAATGCACGAGGTTTTCAGCGCTGTAGACGCCCTTGAGCCGATGGCAACCGGCGCGGTCGCCTGCCAGGATGCGTTCGACGAACTGCGGAAATGACACCAGGCTATGACCGGAGAACACAAAGTCTATCTCCGGGACCTGCTTTGCCCATTCGTAACCCATGATGTCTTCGCAGTTTGCACCGCCCAGTATGATGATCGCATCCGGCTTTATGGCGCGCAGGCGCCGTGCCAGGGCGATGCTGGGCAAGTTTTGCGAAAACATTGAGGTCAGACCAACAATGTCCGCTTCGTCCAGACGATATTGCGCGATCATGTCATCGATCACCTGCGCCAGCCGAAGTCGGATGGGCTCTACCACCCGTTCGGCCAGCTGCAGGTTTGCGCGCCCGAATTGCCGGCCGAAGCGTGAGAAATATGCGGCGTGATTGTCGGGCTCGTCCGGAAACGCCGCTTGGCGAAAAAACCATTCGCCGAAGCCGGTCACGTGACCGATCATGCTGCCGGAGATCAAGCCGTAAGCCTCTTCACCAAGCAGACGGCCGAACGCGTGGTTGAGATAGTCGAGCTTGACCTCGATTGCGTCGCCGAACCGCTGCTCAGCCACCGTCCTGAGCTGGGTCAGCCCGATGGACGGCCGCGCCAGGCTTGCGAACGGCATGTTGACTAGGCGTATTTTCAGCGTCACGTCGACTTCTCCTTGTTAACGCCAGAAATGCGGCACTCGAATCTACGCTCGAAACTCCTGCGGTACCCAGGTGCAAAGCGCTACAACCGGAAAGCTGGGCGAAGTTCCTTATAAAATCAGCCGGAGGTAGATACCGGTCCCTGGGCGAGAACCTGCTGACGGAGGGGGCTGGTCCGCCGCACGCAGATCTCTCTGGCACACGCACACCGGAAAGCCCCCGTCCGTGTAGCGAGCATCAGTGTATCCTGATGCCGGCCAAAGGACCGAAGCGCCCCTGCGTCACAGGAACAGATTTCTGTGACTCTACATTTGAAAGGACGACCATCTTTCCCTGCAACGTTCGGCCCTTTGCATCTCCAAACATAACTTGGACCCGCGCAAAACTCAAAGACTTAATCCCGCCTGCCGTAAGCGTGAGGCATCAACTGCACGCCACGGAACCGGGTGTCAGCTCATTGCTGCAATCAGTGAGTTTGGCCGCATGTCGGTCCAGTTCTCCTCCACATACTCCAGGCAAAGCTTGCGGCGATCGGGCCCGAATTTCGTCACCCATCCGGCGGGAACATCGGCGAATGCCGGCCAAAGCGAGTGCTGCCCTTCGTCATTCACCAGAACGAGGAATGGGGCGGTGTCGTCGTCGAACGGGTTCGTCATCATGGTCTCCTCAGCCGTTGGGATCAGCGGAACCAGGCAGCGAGCAGGCGGCCGATCGCCGCCAAAGGTTGTGGATCCGTCATGGCAAGATGCGCGGAGGCGATCTCGTGGCAGACGATCTTACCCGTCACGTGGTCCTGCCAGAGCCGCGCCGACGCAGGATTGTCGGTTTTACTCTCCGTGGCAATGAAATGAATGAGGTCGCCGTCGAATTTCGCAGCCGGGTGGTGCCGCCGCAGCAGGTCGCCGTTGCGCATGAGGGTGTCCACTAGGGAGCTCAGGTGCGCGCGTGCGAAGGGTGCCAGGGGATGATCGGCTCGATCGAGGAATGCGAGCACATCCTGCGGCCCGGGCGGCGTTTCGAAGGCGAGTGGACGATCGTAGGCCACCGTCGCGAGCCACAGCGCGAGACGCTGGCCAGCGGACAGGTCGGGCACCGGCGGCAGATCATCGGGCGGCACGCCGTCCAGGCTGGCAAGCAGCGCCACCCTTTCACCTGCCTGCTGCAGCTGCACGGCGATCGCATGCGCCACGATGGCGCCGAACGACCAGCCGAGCAGATGGTAGGGGCCGTGCGGCCGTACCGCGCGTATCTGGGACAGGTAATCCGCAGCCATCGACTCCACACTCGTTGCCGGCGGCTCCGCGCCCGAAAGCCCGCGCGCCTGCAGTCCGTACAGTGCCACGTTCGCCGGCAGGTGCCGCGCCAGTCCGGCATACCGCCAGCTCAATCCGGTCGCGGGATGGATGCAGAACAACGCTTCACCTGTCGCGGAAGGGCGCAACGGCAGCAGCACGTCGAGCATGCTGTGGGTGCTGGAGGATCCGAGCCGCGCGGCCAGTCCGGCGACGGTCGGCGCCTCGAAGATCGCCCGCATCGGCAGGTCGATTCCGAGAGCGGCACGGATCCGCCGCACGAGGCGTGTGGCAAGAAGCGAGTGGCCGCCGAATTCGAAGAAGCCGTCATCAATGCCAATCGCGGGGGCGTCGAGCAGTTCGGCAAACAGCGCGACGAGTACCTCCTCCTCCCTGGTGCGCGGCGCCCGACTGGCCGTCGGCACCAGCCCGGGGGCCGGCAGGGCCCGACGGTCGAGTTTGCCACTCGGTGTCAGCGGAAGCGCATCGAGGAGAATGATCGACGATGGCACCATGTAGTCCGGCAGCCCGCCCGCGGAGAGCCGGTGGCGGAGCTCCAACGGTGCGCCGGCGTTCGCGTCCGCCCCGTCGCGCGGTACTACGTAGCCGACGAGGCGTTTGTCGCCAGGGCGGTCCTCGCGTACCAGCACGGCGGCCTGCGCGACCAGGACGTCGGCTTTGAGGGCTGCTTCTACCTCGCCCGGCTCTATGCGGAAGCCGCGTATCTTCACCTGGTCATCGGACCGGCCGACAAAATCGAGTATGCCGTCCTGGCGCCAGCGCACGACGTCGCCGGTGCGGTACATGCGTCTGCCAGGTGGCCCGAACGGGTTGGCGACGAAGCGTTCCGCCGTCAGGTCAGGACGGTCATGGTAGCCCCGTGCCACTCCGGAGCCTGCGATATAAAGCTCACCCGGCACGCCGGCTGGGACCGGTTGCAGCCGGTCGTCGAGGACATACACCTGGGTGTGGCGCAGCGGCCGCCCGATCGGAACGCCCGCCGTATCGGTCCGGCTGCCTTGCCATGCGGTTGCGTAGACCGTGGTTTCGGTCGGTCCGTAGATATTGGCGATCCGGCAGTCCGGGTGCGCCGCATGGACAGCATCGAGCAGGTGGCCGGGCATCGCTTCGCCCGCCAGCACGAGTGCAACGGGGTGTCGCGGGAGCGCCGTTTGTTCGACCAGGGCGGCAAAAGCCGAAGGCACGCCGCTGATCAGCACCGGCGCGCTGATGCGCGCGTCGGCCAGCGATAGAATGTCCTGGAAAAGATGTATGCAGCCGCCGCGGGCGAGCGGGGCCATGATCTCGAATACGGAGACGTCGAAGGCGAGGGAAGTGGTCGCGCACACATTGTCGAGCGCCGCGCCGAAGCAGTCATCGGCCCAGCGGATCAGATCGACGACACCTCCATGCGGCACGAGAACCCCTTTGGGGCGGCCTGTAGAGCCCGAGGTGTAGATGATGTAGGCGATATTCTGCGCGTTCAGAGGCTGGACGCGCTGCGTGTCGTCCGGATTGCCGGCGGGCGCGTCCTCCCACCCGGGCTGCAGATCCGGCCGGTCCAGCAGCACGAGCGGCAGGTCAGCGGCCAGCAGGCGTGCGGTCTGGCCGTTGGCGATCACACAGGCCGGGGCGGCATCCTCCAGCATGAAAGCCAGTCTCGACGCGGGGTAGGCAGGGTCGAGCGGCAGATAGGCGGCACCCGCCTTGAGGATCGCGAGCACCGTCACGATCATATCGGCCGAGCGCGGCAGGCACAGGCCTACCACCTGTTCGGGCCCGACTCCGCGGGCGATCAGATGATGCGCCAGACGGTTGGCCCGGGCGTTTAGGGTCGCGTAGTCAAGCGAGCAGTCTTCGCTCGCCAGCGCGACAGCCGTCGGCGTGGCGGCGGACTGGGCCTCGAAGAGTGCCGGCAGGGTGGTGCCCGGCGGCGTCTGCGCGGTGCCGTTCCACTCCTCCAGGATGCTGTAACGCTCGCCTGGTTCGAGCAGCTCGATGCGGTCGATCGGCGCGTCAGGGGCGGCGGCCATCGCCGCGAGCATCCTGCGGAGACGCTCCGCGATCCTGGCGATCGTTACATGATCGAACAGGTCGGTCGCATATTCGATCACGCCGTCCACGCCTTGCGGCGACCGGTCGGCACCGCGGCGCTCGACGAAGCCGAACGTGAGGTCGAACTTGGTCGTGCCGGTATCGCTCGACATCGGCGTCGTCACCAGCCCGGGCAACGAGAAGCCGGCCTCCGCCGTGTTCTGCAGCACCAGCAACACCTGGAAGAGCGGATGGTGCGCCAGCGAACGTGCCGGGTTGAGAACTTCGACCAGCCGCTCGAAAGGCAGATCCTGGTTGGCATAGGCGGCCAGATCGGTATCGCGCACCCGAGCCAGCAGGGTTCGTGCGCTCGGATCGCCGGACGTGTCGGTGCGCAGGACCAGGGTGTTGAGGAAACAGCCGACCAGATCGTCGAGCATATCGTCAGTGCGCCCGGCGATGGCGCTTCCCAGCACGATGTCGTGGCCCGCGCCGAGCCGTGTCAGCAGGGCCGCGAGTCCCGCCTGCAGGACCATGTAGAGGCTCGCCTGGGCGTCACGCGCGAGCGCGGATAGCCGGGCATGCGAGTCCGCATCGATGTTGAAGTGGAAGGTGTCGCCGTTCTGGCTTGCCACGCTGCGCCGCGGCCGGTCGGTGGGCAGGACGATCTGCACCGGGAGCTCCGCCAGCGTGCCGCGCCAGTAGCTCAGCTGCTGCGCGATCCTGCTGCCGGGATTTTGCTCTTCGCCCAGAAGCTCGTGTTGCCAGAGCGCGAAATCAGCGTATTGCACCGCCAGTTTCGTCCAACGCGGCGCTTCGCCGTGGCAGCGCCACGCGTAAGCCGCCGCGAGATCGCGCGCGAACGGCGCCAGCGACCAGCCATCGCTGGCGATGTGATGCAGAAGCACCGACAGCACATGGCGATCGGCCGCCAGGCGAAACAGCGTCGCACGTATCGGCAGGTCGTGCGCGAGGTCGAAGCCGTAGGTTGCCGCGTCGGCCAGCAACTCCGGGAGCGACTCCTCGTCGGCGTTGGCGCGCGCGAGTGCCGGCCTGGATGTGTCGATCGCCAGGATGGATTGTGACGCACCGCCTTCGCTGTCGGGAAACACCGTGCGCAGGCTTTCATGGCGGGCAACCACATCGGCGAGCGCGGCTTCGAGCGCGCCGGCATCGAGCGGGCCGTCCAGCCGCAAGGCGAGCGGGATGTTGTAGGTAGGCCCGGCGCCTTCGATCTGGTCCAGCATCCAGAGCCGGTTTTGCGCGAACGACAGCGGAATTGCGGCCGGCCGGTCAAGCGCGCGCAGCGCGGGCCGCGCAGCCCCGGCGCGGTCGAGCAGGGGCGCCAGGCAGGCGATGTTCGGTGCTTCGAAGATCGCGCGCATCGGCAGTTCGACATTGAACGTCGAACGTATCCGGCTGATCAGCCGGGTCGCCAACAGGGAGTGACCGCCCAGGTCGAAGAAGTCGTCGTCGATGCCGATCCCGTCCACGCGCAGCAGGTCGCCGAACAGCTGAGCAAGGATCTCTTCGCGCGGCGTGCGCGCCCGGCGCAGGCTGGTGGAGATGAAATCGGCCTCCGGCAGGGCCCGATGATCAAGCTTGCCGTTGGGTGTGAGGGGGAGTCTTTCCAGCACGACTACCGCGGCCGGCACCATGTAGTCCGGCAGTTCAGTGGCCAGAGCGGCGCGCAGGGCGTGCCCGCTCACGGCGGCTTCGGCAGGCACCACGTAGCCGATCAGCTGGTGCTGTCCGGCAGCATCCTTGCGCGTGACCACGACGGCCTGCGCCACACCGACCTGGCGCGACATCGCGGCCGCGATCTCGCCCGGTTCGACGCGGATGCCGCGTATCTTGACTTGCGAGTCACTGCGCCCGTGGAAAGCGAGCACGCCATCTGCTTGCCACGACGCGAGGTCGCCGCTGCGATACATGCGCCCGCCCTGCGGTCCGAACGGGCATGCCACAAACCGTCCGGACGTCAATGCAGGGCGATTGAGGTAACCCCTGGCGACACCCGCCCCGGCGATATACAGCTCGCCCGTCACGCCGGGCGGCACCAGGCAGAGGTTGGAATCGAGCACATAGGCGCACGTGTTCCAGATCGGGCGGCCGATGATGTCTATCGTCGATGTGTCGATGTGGGCGAGCCGGTGGTCGATAGCGACATCGCTGATTTCCGTCGGGCCGTAGCTGTTGACGAAGGAGATCGCCGGATAGGCGCTCGCGCATCTGGCAAGCTGGTCGAGGCTCAGACGCTCTCCGCCGAGCAGGACGAGCCGCAGACTGTCCAGCATCTCATCTGAACCAGGCAGCGCACACAGGTCGAAGAACTGGCTGGGTGCGCAGTTCAGCACCAGGCGCCCCGGCAGCCGGGCAGGCGGCAGCGCGTGCCTGCGCAGTATCTCGATACGTGCGCCGGAGATCAGGCTCGAGAGAAGGTTCTTCTGCGTGAGGTCGAAAGCGATGGACGACGCCAGCAGAACGGTCGTCCCCTCGGCCAACCCGTAGGTCATGGCATACCAGGCGTAGAGGTTCGCCGCGCCCCCAGCCTCCACGACCACGCCCTTCGGCACACCGGTGGAGCCGGAGGTGTAGATGACGTAAAGTGGGGAGCGCGCCAGCAGCTTGTCCGAGCGTGGCTGCACGGCCCGGTTCGGTGTTGCGTCGCGGGTCTCGGCGCAGGCGGTCTCTACCGTGAGCAGTTCCACGCCGGTATCGAGCTGCGTCAGGAATCCGTCCGGTCCGATGAGGCAGGACGGTGCTGCATCCGCGATCATGGCGCGCAGCCGCTCAGGCGGGGCTTCGGGGTCGAGTGGCAGGTAGGCGGCACCCGATTTTAGGATTGCAACGACGGCCACGATCATGTCGAGGCACGGCGGAAGCGCCAGCGCCACGATCGCCCCTGGGCCGGCACCTCTCGCGATCAGCGCAGGCGCCAGCAGATCGGCGCGGGCATTGAGCGCCCGGTAGCTGAGGCGGCTGCCCTCGAATGCGACTGCGACGGCTTCGGGTGCCCGCTCCACCTGCGCCTCGAACAGTGCCGGCAGGCTGAGGTCCGGCAAGGCAGGCTCTGGCACGGTGCAGGCCGGTGTCCTGCGCAGGGTGTCGTTCCAGTCGAACACCATGCGCCGCCGCTCTTCGGCCGAAAGCAGGTCGAGTTTGCCGATCGGCTGGTCCGGAGCTGCCGCCAACGCGTCCAGCAGCAGCAGCAGCCGTTCCGCAAAGCCGATGACCGTGTCGCGGTCGAAGAGGTCGGTCGCATATTCGATCACGCCGTCCAGGCCTTGCGGCGCGCCGCCGGCGTCCCGCCGTTCGACGAAGCCGAAGGTGAGGTCGAACTTGGTCGTGCCGGTGCCGAGCGGCTCCGCGGTCACCGACAGGCCGGAGAGGCCGAAACCCGCGTCGGTGTTGTTGTCCAGCACCAGGAGCGCCTGAAACAAGGGATGGTGAGCGAGCGAGCGCGGCGGGTTGAGGAGCTCGACCAGCCGCTCGAAGGGCAGATCCTGGTGGGCATAGGCGGCCAGGTCGCCCTCGCGCACCCGCGCCAGCAGCGCCCGCGCGGTTGGATTGCCAGAGAGGTCGGTGCGCAGGACCAAGGTGTTCACGAAGAAGCCGATCAGGTCTTCCAGGGCTTCGTCGGTGCGGCCGGCGATCGAGCTGCCGAGCACGATGTCGGTGCCGGCGCCGAGGCGGCTCAGCAGCACCGCGAGTCCCGCGTGCAGCACCATGTAGAGGCTGGCCTGGTTCTCGCGCGCCAGCCGGCGCAGCATTGCATGCAGCTTCGGATCGACGAGGAAGCCGATCTGCGCGCCGCGCTGGCTGGCCGCGGCCGGTCGCGGCCGGTCGAAAGGCAGGTTGATGCAGTCCGGCAGATCGGCAAGTCTGGTGCGCCAGTAGGCGAGTTGTTGCACGACCGGGCTTGCCGGATCCTTTTCGTCGCCGAGCAGCCGGTGCTGCCACAGCGTATAGTCGGCATACTGCACCGGCAGGGGGGCGAGTGCCGGCGCGGTTCCCCTGCAGCGCGCCTCGTAGAAGGCCGTCAGGTCTCGCGCCAGCGGGGCTGCCGACCACGCGTCTCCGGCGATGTGGTGCAACAATATGAGCAGCACGTGCTGCTCCGCGCCGAGCCGGAACAGGGTGGCACGCAGGGGTAGCTCCGCCGACAGGACGAACCCGTAGGTGGCAGCCTGCGACATCAGCGCCGGCAGTGCGTCAGCCTGCGCCTCGACAAGCGCGAAGTCTGGCCGCGCGTCCGCGGCCGGCAGGATACGCTGGACGGCTTCGCCGCCGGTCTCGGTAAAGATCGTACGCAGGCTTTCATGCCGGGCGACGAGGTCGGTGAGCGCTCTCGCCAGGGCGTCTTCGCGGAGAGGCCCATCCATGCGCAGCGCCAGGGGCATGTTGTAGGTCGGACCGGCGCCCTCGATTTGATCCAGCACCCACAGCCTTCTCTGTGCGAAGGAGAGCGGGATGGTATTTGGTCTTGTTGTGGCTGTGAGTGTTGGGCGTGCGGC
>CAHJWU010000074.1 GCA_903643085.1 Rhodospirillales bacterium | reverse complement strand
TCGATGCCGGCGCCCTGGCGAGCGGCAGCGGCACGATCAATGCCGCCGGCAGCGTGACAGACAACGGCGTGGTCCTCGCCCAGGCCGGCACGCTGGGGCTCGGCGCGGTCAGCGGGGCAGGCACGCTGGAAGTCGGCACAGGAGCCACGCTGGCGCTGTTGGCGGCCGACACGTGCCCGATCGGCTTCGCCGGCAATGGCGCCACCCTGCTCATCGGCGGGGCGGCACTTCCGGCCGGCGTCATTTCGGGCTTTCAGGCAGGCGACGCCATCGTCACCGCCGACACGCCGGTCGACAGCGTCGTCTTCCAGCAGGGCGGCGCCGGGGTTGGAACCCTGACGCTGGGCGAAGCCGGGCAGGTGGTCGGACAGCTGTTCGTAGCGGGCAGTTTTGCCGGCGAGACATTCGCCGTGCAGCCGGACGGCGCGGGGGCCGAGATCACCGTGGGCACGCAGGCGCCGAGCGGGCCGCCTGCCGGCACGGCCACGCCGGACACCTATGTCTGGGTCGGCGGCCAGGGACCGCTCTGGTCGGCGGCCGGGAACTGGACGGATCTGACGACCGGGCAGAGCCCGGCCGCAGTGGCGCCCGGGCTGAACGACAGCGTGTCCGTCGCCGGCGGCAGTGGCGCCGCGCTGGTGCTGGACGGGCCGGCCGACGCGGCGATGCTCAGCCTGAGCGGGACTGTGGCGCTTGCCGGCGCTTTTTCATTCGCAACCCTGGCGGTAGGCAGTGCAAGCGGGGCGTCCGGCGTGCTGGCGCTGGGCAGCGGGGCGACGGTCGCCGCAGGTCTGGCAGAAGTTGCCGGAGGCGTAGCGCTGAATGGCGGCACGCTGTCCGTAGGCAGCACCCTGGCACTCGGCACGGCAGGGCAGGGCGGCGTTCTCGATGCCGCGTCCGGCACGATACAGGCTGGCGCGATCGCGCTCGCAGGCGCCGGCAGCGCGCTGGTTGCGGGCCTGGCTGGCGCCATAGAGATCGGCGGCGCGCAAGGTGCGGCGGCGGGCACCGTACAGGTCGATGCCGGCGGAGTGCTGTCCGGCGCTGGCAGCGTGTCTGCCGCAGGCGGCATTGCCGATGCCGGCACCATCACCGCGTCCGGCGGCACGCTGGCGCTGGGCACGGTCTCCGGCGGTGGCACGCTGCTCGTGGGCGTCGGGGCAGAACTCGCTCTGACGGGTGCAACAGCCGGTCAGCTCACCGCCGATTTTGCCGGCGGCGGCACGCTGGCGCTTGGTCAGGCGGCGCTCGCGGACGCGCCGCAGCTCGCCGGTTTCGGCGTCGGCGACCAGATCCTGCTCGCCGCCGGGGGCGCCACCTCGGCCAGTTATGCGCAGACCGCGCCGGGGTCCGGCGTGCTCACCATCGAGGCCGGCTCGCAGATCCTGGCCCAGCTCACCTTGCTGGGAAACCAGACAGGCCTCGCTTTCAACGTCGCCGGATCGGCCGGCGGCGGCACCATCCTGACAGCAACGCCGGACAATACGTCCGGACAAGGGGGAGGCTTCATGACGAATCCATCAACGGACACCGGATTCCAGGTCAACCAGCAAAGTCTGGACGCCAGCCTGCAAAACGCGGGCCTCGGCTACGCACTGCCCGAAATCAACGCCTTCCTCGGGATCGAGTCCTTTAACGAGTGGTTCTCCGCCGACGGCCAGGCGCCCGCCAGCGGTTACGACTGGATGGCCCCGTTCCTGCCCTACATGGAGGTGATCGGCCCGCTGGCCCAGAGCGGCGTCGGCGGCAGCGGCCCGCTCGCCGCGTTCACGGTCCTGCCAGGCTACACTGCCCTGGTCGCGGAGGGCGGCGCGCCGCTCACTTTGTCCGACAACAGCGCCGGCGGTGACCTCATCGTGGGCAGCTCCGGTGGCGGCAACATCTACGCGCATGACGGTAACGACACGCTGGTCGGCGCGGCCGGGGCGAACACCGTGTTCGAGACCAACCTGACAGGCGCGTCTAACACCACGAACGGCAACACCGTGTTCGTCCACGGCGGCGGCAACGATACGATCTCCACCAACAACGATTCCGCGGCGATCACCACCAGCGGCGGCAGCAGCCAGGTGCTGCTTGGAACCGGCGGCAACAACACCGTCACGCTCGATGGCGCGGACACCGTGATCTGCGGCGCCGGGCCGGTGGACAGCGTGACCGTGAACGCCGCGGTGGGCCTGGGGCGCAACGTGGCTTTCGGTCCTGCCTCGGGCACGTTGAACTTCCAGGCCGGCGCCACCCAGTCCATCGTCGTGGGCGAGGGCGGCCAGATCAACATGTACGGTGGCTCGGGCAGCAGCCTGCTTTTCGCCGGCAGCAGCTCCGCAAATTACATCGGCGGCAGCGGCGCGGCGGCGATCGTCGGCGGTTCGGGCGAGACGTATGTCCAGGGCGGCGCCGCGCCGGTGGACGTGTTCGGCGGCTCGGGCGACCTCCTTCTCACAACGCCGGCCTACGGCTCGACGGTGGTGGTCAACCAGGGCCATAACAACATCGCCGCTGGCGCCGGGCTGGACGCCTGGCTGGGCGGAAGCTCGAACAACACCGTGGCCGGCAGCGCCGGCGCCTTTGTCTTCGGCGGCACCGATGTCGGCAACAACCTGTTCAACGCCGGCGCCGGCAGCGAGACGCTCTGGGGCGGGCTGGGCACCGACACCTTCCAGGGCGGCACCGGCCACGCGCTGTTGGAAGCGGGCGGCGGGCACGACGCGTTCGACTTCCTCAACGGCAACGCCGCGCAGGACACGATCGGCGGGTTCATAGTTGGCCAGGACACGATCGACCTGTCCGGCTACGGCTCCGGCGCGCCGCAGATCACCTACGCTTACGGCGACAGCATACTCAACCTGCAGGACGGGACGCAGATCGTGGTGTACGGCGTGTCCAACCTGACTGCGTCTTCGATCAGCCTGAAGTGAGGCAAGGCCGTCGTTCTTGAGAAAAGGAGCAAGATTTCTGCTCCGCTGTCGCGGCCTCTCCGGCAGGCGCGCGACAGCGGGGTCTTTCTTCGAAAAAGGGTTGCTTGCTTGCCTTCCTCTTGCACCGACTCCACATCGCCTCTTAACTTATTGACTGCGGTGGGCAACCCGGCCGCTGCCACCAGGGGATATCCGTATGTCTCTCAGCATGCACGCCAGCCCCGCAGCAAACCCGCTCGACGTCATGGAGCAGATCGTCTCTGCCAATGAATGGGTGTTCGACCGCCGGTCGGACGCCGAGATGGCCGCTGAAGCACCAGGCAAGTGGTGCGATTACGGGCTGTATTTCAGCTGGTCGGCCGAGATCTCGGCGATGCACTTCACCTGCACCTTCGATCTGAAGGTTCCAGCGCCGCGCCGTGCCGCCCTCTATGAACTGCTGGCGCTCGCCAACGAACGCCTGTGGATCGGCCATTTCGGCATGGACAGCGAGGACGGCATGCCGCTGTTCCGCCATGCGGTCCTCCTGCGTGGCGCGCCAGGCGCCTCGGCCGAAAGCCTCGAGGACATGGTCGACATCGCCATCACCGAGTGCGAGCGTTTCTACCCGGCATTCCAATTCGTGCTCTGGGGCGGCAAGACGCCGGCCGAGGCGCTGGAAGCCGCTATGCTCGAATGCGTGGGCGAAGCCTAGGCACCGTCTTGAACGAGGCAGGACTGCCGGCCGTCCTGCTGCTTGGCGCGGGGCGGATGGGTGCCGCGATGTTCGCCGGCTGGGCCGCGCAGGATCTGCCGCCCTGCGTGCTCGTGGACCCCGCGTTGCCGCCGGGCGTGGCGCGGCCGCAGGACAGTTTGATTCCAGACCTTGCGGCGTTGCCCGCCGCGTTCGAGCCTGGCGCAGTTATCCTTGCGATAAAGCCGCAGATGGCGGCCGATCTGCTGCCGCGTCTTGGCAGGCTGTTGCCGCCGGGTGCTGCGGTGCTGTCCATACTCGCGGGTGTGCCCATCGCGCGGCTGGCTGCATTGCTGGGCGCATCGAACGCGATCGTGCGCGCCATGCCGAACACGCCGGCCGCCATCGGCCAGGGCATGACCGTGGCCGTGGCCGGTCCTGGCGTCTCGCCGGCGCAGCGCGCGCTGTGCACGCGCCTGCTCGCAGCGTCGGGCGAACTGGCCTGGCTGGACGACGAGGCGCCGATCGAGCTCGTGACCGCGGTGTCCGGCTGCGGGCCGGCTTACGTGTTCCTGCTGGCGGAGCTGCTGGAACAGGAAGGCGTGGCGCAAGGCCTGCCGCCTGATCTGGCGCGGCAACTGGCGCGCAAGACGGTCTCCGGCTCCGGCGCCTTGCTGGCGGCTTCGCAGGACGAGTCTGCACAGCTCAGGCGCAACGTGACAAGTCCAAACGGGGTGACGGAGCAGGCTTTGGCGGTGCTCATGGACGAGGCGGCCTGGCCTGCTTCGATCAGGCGGGCGATTGTCGCTGCTGCGGCGCGGTCTCGGGAGCTGGCGACGTAAGCACCGCCTGCTTGAAAGACAGCTTTGTTTCCCGTGACGCGCAGACGTGATTCTGGCACGACTGGCGGCGGGCGACTGCATTATAGTGGCTTGGTTCCTTTTTTTAATAAAGGACGGCCTGCCTGCTTGACTTGCCCCAACCACCCCAACCTCACTTTGTCCGCCAGCCGAAGCAGGAAGCCGCCCCACCATGACCGACCAAGAGTTCGACCAGGCGCTGATCTCGGCCGCCTTCACTTTGGCCGCAGCGTCCGGCTGGGCTGCCGTCACACCTGCCGCGGCAGCGCGCGCGGCCGGGTTAAAGCTCGAACGGGCGCGTGCCCGCTTTCCAAACGCGCAGGCGATCCTGTTGCGTTTCGGCCAGCTCGCGGACGAACTCGCGTTGACCGATGCGCTGGACAGCGGAGCGGCGCGCGAGCGGCTGTTCGATGTCGTGATGCGCAGGTTCGACGCCCTGCAGCAGCATCGTGCCGGTGTGCTGGCATTATTGGAAAGTCTGCCCGCGGATCCTGGCACGGCACTCGTTCTGGCAGGCGCCACCGGCAACAGCATGGGCTGGATGCTTGAGGCGGCAGGCGTGTCGGCGGCCGGCTGGCGCGGCGCGCTCGCCGCGCAAGGCATGGTGGCGGTGTGGTTATACACCCTGCGCGCCTGGCGGATTGACGCCTCGCCAGACCTGTCCGGCACCATGGCCGCGCTGGACCGCGCGTTGACGCGCGCCGAGCGGGTGGCAGGCTGGCTGCACCGCGCGCCGGCGGTTGCCGCCGAACCGGAGCCGCAACCCAAGCCGTTCCCCGAACCCGATCCAGAGGATGAGGCGGCCGTGGCCGCGGCGATCAGCGGGGCTGCCGACTCCGCTCCGCCGGACAGCGGCGCCGTCTGAGACTGGTAGGCTACGAGCAAGCCAGGCCTTCTTTCTTGCAAGAAAGAAGCAAAACCTTTGTCCTCTGCGCTCTCCGGCCGCCTTCCATTTTTTGGTGTCAGGCTGCAGCAAACGCTGGGTGGTGCCGGTTTTGGTTCCCCCTTCAAAAGGAACTGCTTGCCTTCCTTCACGTCAAGCCCGCACGCATGTACAGCCGAGCGGCACCAAGCCACGCGCGCAAGGGAGATGACACATGGCCGAAGCTAGCGATCCTGCCACGATCCTGACGGAAATGACCCGCCGGTTCACCGAGATGCGGTTCCCGACGATGATCCCGGACAGCTCGGCTCTTCTCGCCGCGCACAGACGCAACATGGAGGTGCTGTCCAACGCCAACCGGCTGGCGCTGGAAGGCGCCCAGGCGGTGGCGCGGCGTCACATGGAAATCATGCAGCAGACGATGACGGAACTGTCCGAGCATATGCGCGAGCTCGCCGCCCCGGAGACGCCGCAGGCCAAGGCAGCGCGCCAGGCCGACCTGGTGAAGAAATCCTACGAGCGGGCGGTGGCCAACATTCGTGACCTGTCCGATCTCATCCAGCGTTCCAACGGTGAGGCGCTCTCCGTGTTGAGCGAGCGGTTCAAGGAGGCGATGGACGAGGTTCGCGGATTGCTGGAGAAATCCGAGCATTCGCCAAGCTGATCAGGCGGCCGTTGACCGCGCGCCTGCAGCGGTAGCGCGGTCCTACGCGGTCAAGGAGATATTCCTCACCCTGCAGGGCGAGGGGATGCAGGCTGGCCGTGCGGCGGTGTTCTGCCGCTTTGCCGGCTGCAATCTTTGGTCGGGTCTGGAGCGCGACCGCGCCTCTGCCACATGCACGTTCTGCGACACTGATTTTGTGGGGCTTGACGGCACAAGTGGGGGCCGCTTCGCCGGGGCGGACGCGCTGGCTGCTGCCGTGGCGGCGCAATGGATCGGCGGTTTGCAAAATCGCCTGGTGGTGCTGACAGGTGGCGAGCCGCTGTTGCAGGCCGATGCGCCTCTTATGGAGGCGCTGCACAGGCGGGGCTTCCAGATCGCCGTGGAGACCAACGGCACCCAGCCTGCGCCAGCCGGTCTGGATTGGATCTGCGTCAGTCCGAAAGCCGGCGCCCGACTGGTGCTTGCGGGCGGCGACGAGTGCAAGCTGGTTTTCCCGCAGCCCGGCGCCATGCCGGAGCAGTTCGAGCACCTGGCGTTCCGGCATTTCCTGTTGCAGCCGATGGACGGGGCGGACGTGGCGGCGAACACGCGGGATGCGATCGCCTACTGCCTGGCGCACCCGAAATGGCGGCTTAGCGCGCAGACGCATAAGTTGCTCGGGTTGAGGTAAGCTTGTGCCGCCGCGCGTATGCATCAGCCCGGCGTCTCAGAATCTGTTTGAAGACGTGGCCTGGCGGGTCAGCTGGCGCGTCGCGAGCACCAAAGCGGAGTTGCCGCTGAGTAATGAGCGCCGGAGCACAGCGAAAGCGCGTCAGCTGGCCGCCGGGGCGCGTTTTCGAACGGACTCTCCGAGTACGCCGGCGCGGCGCACAGGCAGCGTAACAAGTGTGTTGAAAGGCGCTGCTCTCCAGGCCGTAGTCTCCGATGACCAGCCGGACCGCGGCAGCGTGAGCGCGAAAGGCTGGCCGCGAAGTCTCGCACGACGGACGTGGCGTTTGGGTGGCAACCGCCGGCCGGTGGCGACATCGGTCAGCGGTATGCCTTCGGAACGGCACGCGCCTGATGATGAACGGGGCTTTATCCGATCGGCATCCGGTGTATGATCGGGCGCGTGGGCGATGCGCCTTGGCGGCGCGGCTACGCTCGTGCAACACCATGCGTGGACGATTTCATGGCGAAGACGGAAAATTGGCAGAGACGGCGTCGGTCCGAGAAGGGCTTTGACGAGTATGCACCCGACCCTGTCACGCCCATGCCGTCGTTTCCCCGGCGTCCTACCGCGCCGATGCCGGTGGCGACCGGGCCGGAGAGCACGGCGACGGTAAAATGGTTCAATGCCGAAAAGGGCTTCGGTTTTGTCGAGATGACGGATGGGGGTGGAGATGTTTTCCTCCACGCCAGCGTGCTGGCGCGCACCGGCGTCACCGCCGTGAACCCCGGCGCCACGTTGAAGGTGCGCACAGGGCAGGGCCAGAAGGGTCCGCAGGTGACCGAGGTGATCGAGGTCGACGAGAGCACCGCCGGCGCAGCGCCCGCGGGGGCTGGGGCACCGCGCGCGCCGCGCCAGGACCGCGGTGAGTCCGGCGGAGGCGGCTTCGGCGCTCCGCGGCGGGGCTATGACGCGCCTGCTGTCTCCGGCCCGGAGCAGGCCGGCACAGTGAAGTGGTATAACGCCACGAAAGGCTTCGGCTTCGTCGCACCCGAGGATGGCGGCAAGGACGTGTTCGTGCACGCGTCGGCCCTGCGACGGGCCGGGCTTACCGACCTGGCTGAGGGGCAGCGCGTGACGATCCAGATCACGCAGGGCCAGAAAGGTCCCGAAGCAGCCTCGATCCGCACCGACTGACATTTGCTAGGGTAGAACCCCGAGAGGAAGCAAAGTCCTTTGCCTCTTTTCTTCAGAAAAGCAGGCTTCTTCTCGAGGATACCGCCATGCGTGCAGAACTTACCGAAAAGATCGTTCGCATCAAGCTGGAGCGCGACCTCACCTGGGCCGGCCTGGCCGAACTTTCCGGCGGCCTCTCGAAGGAGTTCGTCACCGCCGCCCTGCTCGGCCAGATGCCCTTACCCACACCGGCGGCCGAAGCGATCGGCGCGCATCTCGGCCTGGAGGCCGCCGAAGTGAAGCTCCTGCAGGTGCCGCCGTATCGCGGCTCCCTGCCCACCGCTGTCCCCACCGATCCACTCGTGTATCGCTTCTACGAGCTGGTCAGCGTCTATGGCACCACTTTCAAGGCGCTCATCCACGAGGAGTTCGGTGACGGCATCATGAGTGCGATCGACTTCCGCATGAGCCTCACGCGCGAGCCGGACCCCGCCGGCGACCGCGTGGCGATCACCATGAGCGGCAAGTTCCTGCCCTACAAAACGTATTGAGCGGTTCTAGCACCAGCGACGCGCCGGCACACCCGCCCGCACTCCTGACGCCTGGCCGTCAGCGCCTCGTCGCGGTGATCGTGGCCTGCGCGCTGTTCATGCAGAACCTCGATGGCACGGTGATCGCCACCGCCCTGCCTGCCATGGCGCGCACCTTCCATGCCGACCCGGTGCACATGAACGTGGCACTCACCTCCTACCTTTTTGCCCTGGCGGTGTTCATCCCCGCCAGCGGCTGGATGGCGGACCGTTTCGGCACGCGTCAGGTGTTCCGCGCCGCCATCGCCGTCTTCACCCTGGGCAGCGTGCTGTGCGGCCGGGCGGATTCGCTGGGCCTCCTCGTCGCCGCACGCATCGTTCAGGGCATGGGCGGTGCGATGATGCTGCCGGTCGGCCGGCTCGTCCTGCTGCGCAGCGTGCCGAAGGACAGGCTCATCGGCGCCATGGCCTGGGTGACGATGCCGGCGCTGGTCGGCCCGGTCATCGGCCCGCCGGTGGGCGGCTTCATCGTCACCTACCTGTCGTGGAACTGGATCTTCGACATCAACCTGCCCATCGGCATCGCCGGCTTCACCCTGGTCAGCCTGTTCATCGTGGACATGCGCGAGCCCGACCCGGGGCGGTTCGACTTCGCAGGATTGATCCTCTCCGGCCTGGCGCTGGGCGGTTTTATGGCGATGCTAGAGGTGGCCGGCCGTGATCTGGTGCCGGCCTGGGCCGTGCTGGCGATGGCGCTGACCACGCTCGTGGCCGGCACCGCCTACGCCCTGCGCGCCCGGCGCCAGGCGCGCGCGCTGCTGGATTTCTCGTTGATGCGCTTGCCCACCTTCGCCATCTCCGTCCTTGCCGGCTCATTGTTCCGCGTCGGCATAGGCGCCGTGCCGTTCCTGCTGCCGATGATGATACAGTTGGGCTTCGGCCGCAGTGCGGCGCAAAGCGGCATGATCACCTTCGCCAGCGCGCTGGGCGCGATCGGCGTGAAGCCGGCCACCCAATGGGTGCTGCGCCGCTTCGGCTTCCGCCGCGTGCTGACGCTCAACGGCGTCGCCTGTGCCGTGGGCCTGGCCTGCTGTGCCGCGTTCCGCCCAGGCTGGCCGATGGCCGCCCTCTACGCCGTGCTCATGCTGAACGGCGTCCTGCGATCCATACAGTTCACCGCCTACAACGCGGTCGCCTATGCGGACGTGCCGCGCGCCCGCATGAGTGCCGCCACCACGCTGTACTCCATGCTGCAGCAGGTCTCGCTCACGATCGGCATACCGATCAGCGCCGGCGTGCTGCAGCTTGCACGGGACGGCACACGCCATGCTCTGCCGGTAACGGCGGATTTTGCGCTGGCCTTCCTGGTGGTGGCCGCGATAAGCGGACTGGCCGGCCCGGTCTCGTTGCTACTGCCACGCAATGCCGGCCAGGAGATGTCCGGCTGGAACGGAGCCGACCGATGAAGCGCCTGCTCGCCCTCCTGCTCGTCCTGCCGTTCGCCATCCCGCCCTGTGCCGCGCGTGCCGCCGCACCGAAACCGCTGCTCGTGTTCGCCGCCGCCAGCCTGACCGACGCGCTGCCGAACATCGAAACCCTCTGGGTCGCCGCCGGGCATCCAAAGCTGACATTCAGCTTCGCCGCCAGTTCCACGTTGGCCCAGCAGATCGAGCACGGCGCCCCGGCCGCGCTGTTCATCTCCGCCGACGAGAAATGGATGGACGACCTCGCGCGCCATCACGGCATCGTGGCAAGCACGCGGGAAGACCTGCTGGGCAACAGCCTCGTGCTCGTCGAGCCGAAAGACACGCTGAAGCCGATCAGCCTGACACAGGGCGCGTCGCTGAACTCCGTGCTCGGCGCCACCGGCCGGCTGGCCGTAGGAGACCCGTCCCACGTGCCGGCCGGCATCTACGCGCAACAGGCGTTGCAGAAGCTGGGGCTGTGGCCAGACCTGCAAAAGCGTCTGGCGCCGGCTGATTCCGTCCGCTCCGCCCTGCGGCTGGTGGAAGTGCGCGAGGCGCCGGCGGGGATCGTCTATGCGACCGATGTGAAGGCCGCGCCCAGCCTGGCTGTGGCCGGCGTATTTCCGGCCGCCAGCCACGAGCCCATCCGCTACCCGGCCGCGCTGGTGACGGACACACCGGAAGCCCGGGCGTTCCTTGCATTCCTGAGTACGCAGCCGGCGCAGGACGTGTTTGCGCATTACGGGTTTACGCGGCCTTAGAAGGTAAGAAGGGCCTGCTTTCTTGAAAGCAAACTAACTCCGCCGTCGCCGTCAGGGGCCAGGTGGGTGCTCACACCACCAGCGCGCGCAATCGCCACACCGCCAGGAGCAGACATTCTGCGGTTTTTCGTTTCAGAAACTAACTGCTTTCTTGCTTGACCCCGGACGAACGGGAAACCGTCTTCCTGACCCTCAACGTTGCCTTGCGCGCCGTCGCCTTCGGCCTGCCGCTGGCCTTGCTCGCCGCCACCCTCCTCGCGCGCGGCCGTTTTCCCGGCCGTTTCCTGCTCAACGCGCTCGTCCATCTGCCGCTCATGCTGCCGCCCGTCGTCACTGGCTGGCTGCTGTTGATCGTCTTCGGCGTACGCGGTCCCGCCGGCGCCTGGCTCTGGGGCTGGCTCCACGTCCGGCTGGCCTTCACAGAAGCCGGCGCCGCACTCGCCTGCGGCGTGATGGTGTTTCCGCTGATGGTGCGCGCCATACGCCTCTCGCTGGAGGCGATAGACCCGCAGCTCGAACAGGCCGCCCGCACGCTTGGCGCCCACTGGCCCAGGCGTTTCATCAGCATCACCCTGCCTTTGGCGGCCCCCGGCGTGCTGGCCGCCGCGGTGCTGGGCTACACCGCGTCGCTCGGCGAGTTCGGCGCCGTCATCACTTTCGCCGCCAACATCCCCGGCGAGACGCGCACCCTGCCGCTGGCCATCTACAGCGCGCTGGATACAGCTGGCGGAGAGGCGCAGGCGGCTCGGCTGGCGCTGATGTCCGTGGCACTGGCGGTTGGAGGGCTGCTTCTGGCGGAGGTTTTGGCGCCTTGGCGGAGTAAGAAAGCAAGGCCTTCTTTTTTGAAAAAAAGAAGCAAAAAACTTTGATTCCGCTGTCGCCGGCTTCAGAACTGGCGCGGATGCTTGCGGCAACGTCGGGAACAAAAGTTTTCTGGTTCTTTGCAAACAAGAACTGCTTGCTTTCTTCATGACCCTGCGCGTTTCGGTAGAACACAGCTTTCCCGCCGCCACCCTGGCCATCGCCTTCGAAGCGTCCACCCCCGGCGTCATTGCCCTGTTCGGGCCGTCCGGCGCCGGCAAGTCCAGCCTGATGCTGGCCATCGCCGGCCTGCTGCGGGCAGACCGCGTGCACGTGGAACTCGACAATTTGGCGCTGCATACGCTGCCGCCGGAGGAGCGCGGCATCGGCTACGTGTTCCAGGAAGGCCGCCTGTTCCCCCACATGTCGGTGGCCAGCAATCTCCGCTACGGACTACGCCGCGCCGGCCCCGGGCGGCTGGCATTCGACGACGTGGTGGACCTGCTGGCGCTGGCGCCGCTGCTGCGCCGGCGGCCGGCCACGCT
>CAHJWU010000073.1 GCA_903643085.1 Rhodospirillales bacterium | reverse complement strand
ATCTGGTGACCGCGATAAACGGCGAGCACGTCGACAGCACGCGCGAGCTGATACGCGACGTCTCGGCGGTGAACCCGGGTGGGACCGCCCGGCTGCACGTGCGCCGGGGTACGCAGAGCCTGGACCTTCTGGTAACCGTCGGCCGCCGCCCGCCCGAGCCGCCGCAGGCGGAGCCGGAAGCCCTGCCAGAACAATGATCCAGACCCGGAAGACAGATTGATGCGCATATTGCTGGTGGAGGACGACCCCACGGTCGCGCAGTTCGTGGTCAAGGGCCTGCGCGAGGCCGGCCACGTCGTCGAGCACTCCGACAACGGGCGGGACGGCCTGTTCATGGCCGCAAGCGAGGCATTCGACACCATCATCCTGGACCGCATGCTGCCGGGCGGCATCGATGGCATACGCCTGCTGGAGACGCTGCGCAGCCAGAATAACGCAACCCCCGTGCTGCTGCTCTCGGCTTTGGCGCAGGTCGACGAGCGCGTGGCCGGCCTCAAGGCCGGCGGCGACGATTACCTGACCAAGCCGTTCGCGTTCTCCGAGCTGCTTGCCCGGGTGGAGGCGCTGACGCGGCGCGGCAAGTCGGACGGCCCGCAGACCAAGCTGCTGGTGGGCGACCTGGAGATGGACCTGCTCTCGCGCGGCGTGCGCCGCGCCGGCCAGAAGATCGACCTGCAGCCGCGGGAGTTCCGGCTGCTGGAATACCTGATGCGGCACGCCGGCCAGGTGGTGACGCGGACCATGCTGCTCGAAGGCGTGTGGGACTATCATTTCGATCCGCAGACGAACGTGATCGACGTGCATGTGAGCCGCCTGCGCCAGAAGATCGACAAGCCGTTTCCGTCTTCGCTGATCCATACGATCAGGAATGCGGGGTATATGCTGCGGCCTGAGTGAAGGAAGGCCTTCTTTTTTGCAAAAAAGAAGCAAAAAACTTCTGACTCCGCTGTCGCGGACCTATCCGGCGAGTCCGCGACAGCGGAGCAAAAGTCTTTTGCTTCTTTTCTTCAGAAAAGAAGGCCTTTCTTCCTCTTGATCCGCTCCGCCAGCCTGCGCTTCGCCACCCTCTTCGGCCTCGTCTTCGCACTCTCCGCGCTGGCGCTGGTGGCTTTCCTGTGGTTCTCCACCGCCAACCTGCTGGACCGCCAGGTGGAAGCCGCGATCAACGCGGACGCCCAGGGCCTGGTGGAGCGCTGGTCGGAAGGCGGCGTGCCGGCATTGCTGCTCACCATACAGGAGCGGCTGGGCGAGAACGTCGATGACGATGCGATCTACGAGGTTACCGACTCGCTGCAGCGCTGGGTGGCGGGCAACCTGAACCAGTGGCCGGTCAAGGTGGAGACGCCGGGCGTGTTCTACGAACTGCAGGTGGTGCGCGCCGGCACGCGCAGCCTGGCGGACGTGCGCCGCTACGACCTGCCCGGCGGCTTTCACCTGCTGGTCGGGCGGGACGTGCGCGGGCGCGTGGAACTGCGGCGGTTGCTCACCAACGCGCTGTTCTCCTCGCTGCTGGTGATCGCGGCGCTGGGGGCTGCGGGCGCCTTCGTGATACGCAACGTGTTCCGGCGCATGGTGGCCGAGGTGTCCGCCACAGCCGAGGCCATCGCCGGCGGGGACCTCACGCCGCGCGTGCGCCGCTCCGGCCGCGGCGACGAGTTCGACCGCATGGCGGAATCCATCAACACCATGCTGGAGCGCATCGCCAAGCTGATGGACGGCGTGCGCCAGGTCAGCAACGCCATCGCGCACGACCTGCGCACGCCCATCACCCGCGCCCGCGCCAGGTTGGAGGACGCCTCGCTGCACGCCCGCACCGAAGGCGAGCTGCGCGCCGGCGTAGAACGCGCGGTCAGCGATCTGGACAACGTGACAGCCGTGTTCCACGCGCTGATGCGCATCGCCGAGATCGAGGTGGGCGCCCGCCGTTCGGCGTTCGCCGAGATCGACCTCGGCCCGCTGCTGGCCGATTTGGCCGAGCTTTACAGCGCGGTGGCCGAGGAGCATGGCGGGCTCAGCCTGCGGCTTGAGGTGCCCGACACGCTCGCCATACTGGGCGACCGGGACCTGCTGCAGCAGGCGGTGGCCAACCTGCTGGACAACGCGATCAAGTTCTCGCCGGATCGCGGCCACATCACACTGGCGGCGGCGCGCGTGGACCGGCAGGTGCGTCTCTCCGTGGCTGACCAGGGGGCGGGCATACCGGAGGCCGACCGTCCGCGCGCCACCGAACGGTTTTTCCGCGGCGAGGCGGCGCGCAGCACGCCGGGCTCCGGCCTGGGGCTGGCGCTGGTGCAGGCGGTAGCCCTCCTGCACGAGGGATCGTTGCTGCTGGAGGACGCCCACCCCGGCCTGCGCGCCACGCTGGTGATCCCGGCCATGTCGCCGGTGCAGCAGATGAACAGCGATTCATCCGCGCCCCACCCGGAGGATACGGCGACGCTGCCATCGGACCTGCGGAGATGAGTATCCGCCGCGCCCTGAGAGTGCCTGTGCTGCTCGCATCGTTTGGCCTGTGCGGGCGCGCCGTGGCCGACGAGCCGTCCAGCTTCGCGCTGACGACCGACACGCCGGCCTATTGCGCGCAGCTCGTGCGCCAGGTTGCCGACCGTCATAGCCAGTCGCTTGACGTGCAGCGCCTGCTCGCCGAAGGGCGGGAGATGTGTGAGGACGGGCAGGTACGTGGTGGAATACGCCGGCTGCGGCGCGCCTTGGTGCTGCTGCATCACCGGGCGGTGCGCGATGAGCCTCCGCCGTGAGGGGGACGGCTTATTAAGTCAGGAAGAAAGGCCTTCTTTTTTGAAAAAAAGAAGCAAAAAACTTTTGTTCCTGCGCTGATCGGCGGCTTTGTTCGGTTTTACTAACATACCGCGTGTGAGAGAGACACATAGAAAGCAAGCAGTGCTTTTTGTAAAACTTCCCGCACCTGCTGCTTCCGAATAAAGCGAGGCAGCGTAGCCCGCGCAGGGATCAAAAGTTTTTTGCTTCTTTTTTGCAAAAAAGAAGGCCTTTCTTGCTAACCTAAGAGTCAACCTCAAGGCGGGCTGATTGAGAGTGCGTCGTGCTCATCAAAACCTGTATTCGATGAGCGAAGGCGTGCGCGTTCTTCCCTCCTGGTCCATGTATAGTTCCGCACCTACGTCGCGCGCCGCTTTGCGTTGTTTGCCTTATCCTTCTTGTAGCCGGTCTTGACGAACCGCTTGGGCGACGCAGGATCGCGCCGTGGCGCGGCGGACGGCGCCTCCGCCCGCATCACCTTGACGTTGTCCTCCGCGTCGTCTGGGATGTTTGCCGCGAACGCCTCGGCGCGGGCCAGGCTGATTTCGAAGCGCGTCTCGTCCGGCTGGATGCGTATCGCGCCTACGTCGCGCTTCTCGACCCCGCCCATGCGGCAGATCAGCGGCAGCAGCCATTTCGGATCGGCCTTCTGACCCCGGCCGACATTTATGCTGAACCACGCCATCGGTCCGGATGCGATGCCCGCCTTTTCCGGCCGGAGCGCAGGCTCGCGTCCCGTCTCGCGGACAGGCTCGCGCCGCGTGCCTGGCAGCGGCGCGAGATCGGTGATTTCCTCTGGCGCCGGGAGGCGGGCGCGGTACATGCGCACCAGGGCGGCCGCCAGGTCCTCGGCAGAGCGCCCTTCCAGCAGCGTGCGCGCCAGGTCCAGATCGTCCTCCGTCATCTCCTCCGTCAGCACGGGGTCGCGCAGGAGGCGGGCGCCGTCGCGCGCGCGTATCTCTTCCGGCAGCGGTGCGCCGGACCATTGCGCGCTCACGCCCGCGGACGCGATCAGCGTCTCGGCCGCGCGTGCGCGGTTTGCCGGCACGATCACCACGCAGGTGCCCTTGCGGCCGGCGCGTCCCGTGCGTCCGCTCCTGTGCAGCAGCGTCTGCTTGTTGGTGGGCATGTCGGCGTGGATGACCAGGTTAAGATCGGGAAGGTCGAGGCCGCGCGCCGCCACGTCTGTCGCCACGCAGACGCGCGCCTGGCCGTCGCGCATCGCCTGCAGCGCGCGGGTGCGCTCGTTCTGCGTCAGTTCGCCGGACAGCGCCACGCTGGTGAAGCCGCGCTCCTGCAGGCTTGCGTGCAGATGCCGTACACCCTCGCGCGTGGCGCAGAACACCAGCGCGGTCGGCGCCTCGAAATAGCGCAGGACGTTCACCACCGCGTGCTCGATCTCGCGCGGCGGCGTGCGCACCGCGCGGTATTCGATGTCTGCATGCGGCTGGTTGCGCACCAGCGTGTCGATGCGCAGCGCGTCCTTCTGGTATTTGCGCGCGAGTGCGGTGATCTCTTTCGCGATCGTGGCGGAGAACAGCAGCGTGCGGCGCCATTCGGGGGTGGCGCCCAGGAGGGTTTCCAGCTCGTCGCGGAAGCCCAGGTCCAGCATCTCGTCGGCTTCGTCGAGCACCACCACGGCCAGGTCGCCCAGCCGCAGCCGGCCGCGTGCCAGGTGGTCGCACAGCCGCCCCGGCGTGCCCACCACGATGTGGCATCCTGCTTCCAGCGCGCGGCCTTCGCGCTGGCCGTCCATGCCGCCGATGCAGGAGAGGATGCGCGCGCCGGTGCCCGCATAGAGCCAGGTCAGCTCGCGGTGGACCTGCATGGCCAGCTCGCGCGTGGGCGCGATCACCAGAGCGCGCGGGTTGCCCGGGCGATCGAAGCGTTCCTCGCCGCCCAGCAGCGTGGGCGCGAAGGCCAGCCCGTAGGCCACCGTCTTGCCGGAGCCGGTCTGCGCCGAGACGAGCAAATCCCGCCCTTCGGCGCCAGGCTCCAGCACCGCTTCCTGCACGGGCGTGAGCTCCGTATAGCCGCGGTCGGTCAGCGCGCGGGCGAGGGCAGGATTGGTGGCGAAATTCATGCGTGCGGTGTCCGGGATGGGGGGCAGCCTGCAGGTGGCCGAAGCCGCGAAGGCGGCGGGCTGGACAGGGCGGTCCGGTAGCGGTGATTTCGGATATAGGGGCTCAACAGCTGAAGGGGAAGAAAACCTGCTGACCACCAGCCTTGCGTTGCTGAGCGTCGCGGTAGCCTTGGGCGCAGCGTTGCTGGCGGGCCTCGCGTGGCACAGGGTGGCGCTCGTGCATGGATCGTTTGGTGCCGCCGGTGCGGTGGCGGCCGGCGTGGCTGCTTCGCACGGCCGGCTGCACGGCCCGTTTGGCGGTGTGGTTCTCGGGTTGCTGCTGGCCGCGCTTTGCGGCGGCGTGCTGCTCTGGCGCGGCTGGCGCCCGGGCCTGGCGGTGTTCCTGCACGTGATGGCCGGCGGGGTGGCGTACCTGCTTCTGACAGGGGCCGCGTTCAGCTGAGATGGAGCAAGCAATCCCGTTTCAGAACGCGACAAAAGACGTTGTGTCAGGCCGCCTCTGCTACCGCCGGGCGCGTCCCGGAGACCGAAGCGCTGGAGCGTCCAGGCGGCAGGTTTCCTACGTCAGCATCCCACCCGTAGCCCGTAGATGCTCCTCCAGCAGCCGGATGTTGCGCAGGTTCGCCTTGAGCGCCATGTCGAACACGTCGCCCAGGATCGGCACGGACCCGCCCACCACCTCCAGCGCCACGTTACCCACCATCTGCGCCAGGCGATGCCGCGGCACGCCGAGCTGCGCCGCCTCGTAGATGATGTAGAGCGACAGCCCGCCCAGCACCGCGTCGCCGGCGCCCGGCACCAGGCCGATCAGGCTGTTCAGACCGAAGCGGAAGCGCGTGCCGGGCAGGCGGAACGCGCCGTCCACCAGCCAGGCAAGCCGCTTGATGCGCGCCAGCCTGGCCGCGGCCTTGGCCGGGCCCTCGATCATCCGGCGGTCTCGCCGTCGTCCTGCGGCTCCACCAGCCACCGGCGCAGCACGACATGGCGCTGCTCGTCGATCAGGCAGACCATGCAGTGGATTTCGTCGTCGGTGGCCAGATGTCCGAGCTCGGCATCCGTCATGCCGCAATCAGGGCAGCTGAACCGGAAGCAGCGTACCTCGACGCGTGTGAGGTTGGTCAAAGCGGTGTCTCCTGCGAATCGCTTGCAGCACGGCAAGGCAAGCAAGGCCCTCTTTTCAAAAAGAGGCAAAAAACCTTGGCTCCCTCGTTGCCCGCGCCCGGCTGCCCAGGAGGCATCCAGCCGCGGCTGCGAGGGTGGAGGTCTGGTCCCTGTTCAAGAAAGGACTGCTTTCTGCCTTGCCTACTCCCCGCTGCGAAAATCCACCCGCGCGGCGTCGAATTCCACCCGCGCCCGCTCCACCACCCTGTCCCGCCCGGCCTCCTTGGCCTCGTAGAGCGCCTGGTCCGCGCGGCCGATCAGCGACTCCCAGTCATCGCCGCGCATCGCCCAGGCCATGCCAACCGAGCAGGTCACGCGCAACTCCTTGCCGGCCGCGCTGAACGATTCGCCGCGCACCGCGTGGTGCAGGTCCAGCACGCGCTCGGCGCCGCGCCCGTCGGAATCGTCCAGCACGAGCAGGATCTCCTCTCCGCCGTAGCGGCCGGCGTATTCGCCCACGCGCACCGCCTTGCGCACCAGCCGTCCCATGGCGCGCAGCACGTCGTCGCCGCCCAGATGGCCGTAACGGTCGTTCACCGCCTTGAAGTTGTCGATGTCGAGCAGCGCCACGATCATCTCGCCGCTCACCGGCCCGTGGGTCAGCTTGGTGGCCAGGCGGCGCTCGATTTCAGAGCGGTTGAGCAGCCCGGTCAGCGCATCATGCGCGGCCTGGTAGCGCAGCTGCTCGGTGCCCTCTGCCACGTAACGCTTCAGCTCCGCCTGGCGCGCCAGCATGGCGCGGAAGCGCAGCCGCATGCCGATGTAGATCAGCCAGACCGCCAGCGTCGCCCACATCAGTTCGGCCCAGGACTGCCGCCACCAGGGATATTCCATCTCTATGGTGAGGGTGGCGGGCGGAGAGGTCCGGTGGGTGAGCTCGTCCAGCCCCACGACCGTCAGTGTGTGGCTGCCCGGCGGCACGAAAGGGTAGCGCACCAGCCCGGTGGGCGAGTCGGCCCAGTCCGCGTCCACGCCGGAGAGCTGGTAGCGGAACTTGAACGAGCGTTCGGCGCCGTGGCTCGGCGAGCCGAACTGCAGGATCAGCGCCTCGTCGCTGTAGGGCATCACCCCGGATTCGACCGGGTGTGTGCCGAGGGTCGCCGCGGTCACCACGGTCTGGATCGGCCGGTCGGTGAACAGCCATTCGGGATCGACCAGGTGGGAGACGCCCTGCGAGGTGGCTATCCACAGGGAGCCGTCCGGGTCTTCCCGCATGCCGCCCTGGTCCACGTCGTCAGACAGCAACCCGCCGTCCGAATCGACCGACACCCAACGCTTGCCGTCGTTTACCGACACCCCGAGCGCGGTGCCGACCCAGAGCCATCCGCGATGGTCCACCAGAAGGGCCACGACGCTGTTGGTGCGCGTATCGGCCACCGATATGTTGCGGTAGCTGACGATCCTGTCATCGGCGATCGTGAGCCCGAAAAGCCCGCCCTCTCCGCCGACCCAGACCGTGCCGTCCTGCGCCAGCGCCAGGGCCAGGGGCTCGAACCCGTCTCCTGGCCAGGGGCCGGTGACCGCCACGTCGCTGCCGTCCGGCCGCACATGCCGCAGGCGCCCGCCCGACAGGTAGAACACCCCGGTATGGCTGTCGCTGATCACGTCGACCACCTGCGCATTGCGCCCGCTGACAGGCACCGCGGTGAGCGCGCTGCCCGGGCGGGCGGCGACCTTGAACAGCCCCGCCTCCGTGCCGAGCCAGACGATTCCCTCCCGATCCACGGTGACCGCGTCCAGGGACGGCGAAGCGACCCGCAGCGTGGCGCCGGTCGCCGGATCGACCACGCGTGCGCCGTCCTTGCCGAAACCGCGCCAAAGCTCTCCGTTGCGGCCCGCCGCGATGGCGAACGCGGCGCCGGGCAGCACCTTGCTGACATGCAGCACGGCCCCGTGCCGCACCACCTGGTCCACGCCCGTGTCGGTGGCGATCCACAGCGAGCCGTCGGCGGTGCGCGCGGTGCGCCAGGGAAGGCCGTCAGACAGTCCGTCCGCCCGTTGCAGGACTTCCCAATGCCCGTAGCCGACCCAGCGCACCAGGCCGCGGCCCAGCACCTGAAACCAGATCTGGCCGGACGAATCCGTCATCGCACTGGTGATGATGCCGGAAGGCGCGCCGTCCTCCACGTTCAGGCCATGCCATTGCCCGGCCTTGAGCACCGCCAGGCCGTGTTCGGCCTGGGTCACCAGGCTGCCGTCAGGTGTCACGAACAGGCCGAGGTTGCCGTTGTGGGTGACGTAGCGGCCACCCTGATCCGGCAGCTCGGTCACCGACCAGCGGCCGGAGGCGGGATCCAGCACCGCCACCACGTTCGGGCCACGGGCCAGCACGGTGCCACCCGGGCCCGCCTTGACGTCCGACCACGGCCCGCCGGTCAGGCCGTCCGCCGGGCCGTAGCAGCGTACGGCGCCGGGATCGGCCTGGCAAAGCCTGCCGTTGTCGAAGCTCTCCCAGAGATGGCCCTGGGCCAGGAACACCGCGGCCGCGCCGTCGAGCATGCGCCGCTCACCGGGCTGGTAGCCGATGGCCTCGACCAGAGGCGGGGCATCGTCCGACAGCACGATGCGCGAGGTGATGCCGCCGGCCACCAGAACCAGACCGTTCTGCCACGCCGCCAGCCGGTGTGGCCGTTCCTCGAAATACGTCGTCCCGCGATGGACCGCCTTGTGAAACGTGAGCGAGCCCGGCGCGTGGGATGCGTCCGACGGCTTGTCGGACACAAACACCTCGTCGGCGAAGCTGATCGCGACCCGGCCCGAGCGCGTGAGCGCGATGTCATAGGCGATTCCGCCGGCGCGCAATCCCTGGTCCACGCCGAGGTTGAAGAAGCGCCGTCCGTCATAGGAGAACACGCCATGCTCGGTGCAGACGAGCAGGTAGCCCGCGCGGTCCTGCACCATGCAGCTGCCGCCGAGGCTGGCCAGACCCTGCTCTGCATCATATGTCTTGAAAGGAGAACGGTCGGCGAGCGCCGGCCGGCAGGTCAGGCTGAGTGCGAAGGGGATCACGGCCGCTGCGAAGCAGAAGCGCAAAATAGTTGCCACCATGCGCCTGAAAGCCATTGCTACCTGTGATCTCGACTTCGCCCGACACGTTTCGGTGTCGTTGGCGGTGGAGAATACGCCGATTGCCGGCCAACACAACTTAAAGATGTAGTTTCCGAGACGTTCCGAAGCCCGAAACGACGCTTGCGATGACAGCACAGCCGCCCGTTGGCACCAAGGCGGTGCCGTAGGGCGGCTGTTGGTGGCCTGCCCGGATCAGGGGAAGTGGTGAACCACGTCCGGCGCGAAGTGATGGACCACGTCAGTGTGGGCCGGCGTGGCCTTGGCAGAGACGGTGGTCTGCGCCTTGACCTGTCCTGACTGAGCGGCAAGCGACTGCGCGGCGTATGCGGACTGCGCAACCATCGCTGCTGCAGCGAGGGCGAGAACGGACGCGAATACACCAGAACGGCGAGTGACGGTGACCATAATCAATCCTTGCGTTGGTTGGCCGGACCAATTTACCGGCATATACTGACATAGACGATGACTTGCGGCTCGTTCAAGCCCAAAATGCATATAAACACTGAATATAATTATCCTGTCGCAACCTATATATTTAGTCACATAAGCAACAATTTTTGGAATATTTGTAAGCGGCGAGATGTTGGTCAGCTTATAGTGTTGGTGGTGAATTTTCTGCCCTCGCCGCCACGCAATATCAACCGTGCCGTGCACAGCCGGGCGGCTTGCAGCTACCTTGCCGCTCGTCGGTGACGATGACGGGCTGGCGGCTCTCCCCGAGCCGGCGGTCATCGGCCGGATCGCCAAGGCCGGATTGCCAAGACCGAATGCGCGCGGGAACAAGCAGTCCTGCTTCAGAAACGACCCAACATCTCCGCTCCCTGTTTGCCGGCATTCGCCGGCAGGAAGCAAAGGTTTTGCTTGTTTGCAAAAAGCAGGCCTTGGCTGCAAAAAGCAGGCCCTGGTTGCAAAAAGCAGGCCTCGTTTGCAAAAAGCAGGCCTTGCCTGCTTCGGCTTTCATTGCCCAACATGATCTGTCTCGGATAGAACGTTCCGGTCAACCAGGGCCAGACCGCCATGCGGCAGACCACGCTTTGCGTTCCCTTGGAGGTCAAGCCAGAAAGCTGCATACGGCTATCGTCGCTCGTCGACGCGATCAAGCGTGACGCCGATGGCGACGGCCATTTCGCCAAGGTCGCGGCGTTCGTGCCGACCCTGCATTTCATGTCGATGAGCGTGTTTCCCGCGTCCGACTACGATCCGCTGTTCATCCTGGAAGCCAATTTCGATGGCGATCCCGGTCCGTTCTGGGCGCAACTCGAAGCGGCACCCGGCATGGAGCTGCGCGCTCTTCTGCGCTGCTGCAAACGCCCGCTGGACGGCGATGGCCCATTGTACGACGCAGTGACGCAGGCCGGCTCGCGCGTGCCGGTCGCACCGTACCTGGAGGCGCGCACGCAGCGCCCCAGCGTGTTCCACCACGGCAATCGCGGCCTGTCCTGCGCGCGCATACTGGCCGAGCACGGGCTGTTCCTGGCGGTGAGGGACCTGCTGGATGGCCCGCTCTCCCCGGCGCACTATTGCACGCTGGCGCCGGGCGACCTGCATGACGCCGTGCGTGGCGCGCTGTTGCCGCACAACACGTGGCTTGCCGGGCTGGCGCCACCGCGCATCACCGTGGCCGAAAACGTCTCGGACTACGCGCGCCTGATCTTCTTCGTGCTCGTGTCCATGCTGGCGCTGTCCAGCCCCGGCCTGATCCTCGCCGCCATCATGCCCTGGCGCAGCTACCTGCTGCTCATCGTGCTGACCAGCCTGGTGTTCGGCGGGCTGGCCTACAGGAACCGCGCCGCCCTGCCTGGCACGAAGGTCGTCACGCGGTTCCGCCTCTCCGGCTTTCTGCTGGCGCAGGCCGCCTTCATCGCGGCCGCCTGCGCCGGCTACGTGATAGCCGCGACTCTGCTGGCCGACCCCGTCGTCTCACTGGGCAGCCACATCCTGCACCTGGTGGGCGCCGGCCAGGCGCGCAGCCTCGGGCAGGTGTTCCGGCCGACCGCCCGGATCGTGACACTGAGCCTGGCCGGCCTGGTGCTCCTCACGCTGCCGCTTCTGATCCTGCTGCTGCGACGCGACGAGAAGCGCGACTCGTCGCACGACGCGCCGCAGACACGCGAACGCGCGCTGCGCGACATGCTGGCCCGCGAGGACTGGACCGCGCAGAACCACATGGGCTCCCTCGTGCTGATCAAGCCGGGCATCCTGCGCAGCGTCATCATCCATGCCGGCCATCTCGGCCTGGGACTGGCGCTGCGCATCGTCGCCCGCGACGGCTATCTTGGCAGCATGCGCACCGTCCATTTCGCGCACTGGGCGTTCCTGAACAACTCCAGCCGGCTGCTGTTCTTCAGCAATTTCGACCATAGCTGGGGCAGCTACCTCGACGATTTCATCGAGAAGGCGCATGGCGGCCTGACGCTGGCCTGGGGGTCCGGCGTCGGGTTCCCGCCCACGCGCTTCCTCGTCTATGACGGGGCCAGCCACGGCAGGCAGTTCAAGGCCTGGGCGCTCGCCTCGCGCGCGGTCAGCCGGTTCTGGTACAGCGCCTATCCCGCGCTCACGGTGGACCAGATCGAGCGCAACACGCGCATCGCCGCCGGCCTGCGCCGGGAGAGGCTCGCGGACGGGGAGGCCAGAGCATGGATGCAGGACCTGTAGCGGCGCCGGTGCCCGGCTGGCGGCTGCCCGGCTGGCGACTGGACGGCGACACCGCGCGCCAGGCGCAGGCGCTGGTGGCCACCGGCTTCGGCGCGTTGCCGTACGGGCGGGCGCTGTTCCTCCGCCTCGCCTGGCCGGGCCCCGACGCACCGTCCGGCTGGCTGGGCGCCCTGTTGCAGGCGGCCCCGG